>JAKAFS010000109.1 GCA_021817825.1 Deltaproteobacteria bacterium
GCACGAACACAGGGGCGCTGCGATCCCCGAACAGCGTGGGCGGGAATGCCTCCGCTTGCAGAAGGCTGATCTTGTTGCGGCGCTTGTCCACCATGCGGATCCGCAGGTCCTTATCCTCCGTGATTTTCCCCTCCTCGTCGTGCTCGTCGGAGTCCAGCTTGACCAGGGCCTCCGAAAGCCCGGGAAAGGTCAGGGGGGAGATGCCGTCTTTTGTCAGTTGGTAGCGCTTGTAGGTCCGGTCCAACTCCGGGTATTTACGGCCGCCGACATCCAGCGGGATCTCCTCCTCGCAGATCTGGACGGAATCGGCAAAGTACTGATCCGTCAGGATGAAGACAGGGATCTGATAGCGGTCCGCTAGCGCGAAAGCCTTTTTTGTCAGAGCGATCATCTCGCCGATGGCGCCGGGGGCGAAGATGATCCGTGGGAATTCTCCATGACCGGCGTGAAGGACGAAGTCGAGATCCGCCTGCTCGGTCCGCGTGGGAAGGCCCGTGGACGGGCCGGGCCGCTGAGAGACGGCGATGACGACGGGCGTTTCCGTCATGCCCGCCAGGGAGACGGCCTCCTGCATGAGCGCAAAGCCGCCGCCGGAGGTGGCCGCCAGGGACCGGACGCCGGCGTAGGATGCCCCCAGGACCATGTTGACGGCCGCGATCTCGTCCTCGGCCTGCTCGAAATGGATCGGGAGTCCCGCGGCGGCCTTGGAGAAGTAGTCCATGATGGAGGTGGCGGGCGTCATCGGATAGCCGGCCATGAACTGGCAGCCGCCCAGGATGGCGCCGAGGGCCAGGGCCTGGTTGCCGTCGAACTTGCGGTGCTTGCCCGCCGCCGCCGAAACGGGAAACGCCCCCGTCAATTTCCAGCGGGCGGCGAACTCGAATCCCTTCTTCAGATAGTCCTCTTTCCCGGGTTCGGCCGCCTCGGCCGCTTTCCCGGGACTCACCCCGATGACGGCCAGGACGATCCCGACGAGGATGGAGTTGCTCGCGGCGATGTTCCCGAACGCCTCCTTGGCGGCCGCTCCGATTTCGTTGGTCATCTCCCGGGAAAGATAAATGCCCTCCTCGCGGAGGTTCGGCTTGTGCCGTCTTTCCGTCTCACCGTCCAGGGCGACGACCATGTCCCACTTTCCCCCGCGGAGCGCATGGACGGGGCGGTCGGCGATGCGGATCATATGGAAGTTGTGCCCGCCGCGGACCCGGGACATGTAGTTTTTCGTGGCGAAGAAATGGCAATTGAGCCGCGAGAGGGTTTCCGTCAGTTCCAGTTCGACGGAGAAAGCCCCCTGCCCCGCCTCTCCGGCAATCACGATGTTCATTTCCATGCCTTTCCTCCCCCGGCGCTTGCCCTGTTCTGATTTTGTTAAGAATGTATTTCTGTTTCGCCTGTCTTACAGGAAGAGTATCCATCCGGGGGATGAAAGTCAATGCCCGCAAATCAGAAGCATCATACCCAAACCGGCAGGCATTCGCCCTGAGCATCGGGGCGATGTTCCTCAGGGAGAAGCCATTTGCCTTGCGTTCCAGGGAAATTAGTATATACAGAGAGATGCAACCACCTTCCCGTGCGAGGGGGGAATATCGATGTCGTATTTTGCGGATTATCGCTTCATCACTCTTGGGATCGTTCGCCGGTTTGCGGTGAGCATCGTATGAACCGCCTTAGATCCATTTCGGAATCGTCCGTCAAGCGCGCACCTGTCCGGGCGCTCCTGCCCGGTATCGTTCTCGCACTCGCCGTCCTCCATCTGTGGTCGGCAGCACTCTGTGCCCAGTCGGTCATCCCGGGGGCGTCGCCGTACCGCATTGAAGCCGCTCGCTGGGAGGAGGCGGAAAAGATCTTCCGGTCCGACCCGCGGTGGCTGGGCGGTGACGGCGCCGCTTCGGTTGATCTGGGTCACGGCCGGGTGCTCTGGCTTTTCGGTGACAGCTTTATCGATCCATCCGGTTCCGGCTCCCGGCGGACATCCGATTTGGTGCGCAACAGTATCGCCGTCCAGACGGGGTATGACCCCACCAGCGCCTCGATGCAATTCGCCTGGAAAATGAAGGACGGCAAACCGGCGCCCTTTTTCGCCCGGCAGGGCGAAAACTGGTTCTGGCCGGCTTCAGGCGTCATGGCCGGCAAGCGCTTGCTCATCTTCCTCATGGAGATAGGAACGGCCAAGAATGAACTCGGTTTTGAAGCCCGCGGCTGGAAGGCCGTGCTGATCACTAACCCGCAGGAAGAGCCAGACCGCTGGAGATTGACCTATCTGAAGAGCCCGCAGAGGCAAGGCTTCATTGTCGGGGCCGGCAACGCGCTTTTGGAAAACGGGTTCCTCACGGTATTCGCCGCGGACGGGAAAGACAGGGACGTCTATCTGGTGCGCTGGCCGGAGCGCTCGGCCCGCGCCGGGACGCTCACCTCTCCCCAATGGTGGGCGGGAGACAAGGCAGGCTGGGTCGGATCGCCGGCCGACCGAAAACGGCTGCAGCGTGTCATCGCCGAAGGCCAGACGGAGTTCACCGTGGAGTATCGGCCCCGGCTGCGGCGCTACCTTCAGATCCAGACATTGAGCCTCCTGAATCCCTGCTTGTCGATCGCCGCCGCCGCCGCCGCGACCGGACCCTGGTCTGGAAAAACCTGTTTCTTTTCTCCGCCCGAGCAGGACATGCCGGACCTTTTGATCTATGCCGGAAAATCACACCCGATGCTGCACGGGACGGACATGGCATTCACCTATTGCGTCAATACGACAAAGGAAGACCGGCTTCTCACGGATATGACGATCTATTTCCCCATTATGCTCAAGGGGCGGATCACGACCGATCGCACCGCCCCGTGAGGCTTTCCGGGATTGTTTTACTACCCGACGCTGTCAGACCCACTCGCGGCGGAAACGGCGACCCGGCAAATCCGGTTTCCATAAACGACAATCTCTGATACAATCCGGGCCACGCCGGTATTCGGACAATCGGCGGGGCATCGCGAACCCAGCGAGTCGACGGTCATGAAGCTGAACCAGAAGGAATTCGACAGGGCGGTCCGGCGGGCGTATCAACGGATCCCGGCGGAGATCCGGGATCGGATGGCGAACGTCGTCCTCACCGTGAAGAAGCGCCCTTCCCCGGAGCTGCTCAGGGAGATGGGATATCCGCCGGACGAGCCGCTCCTGGGTCTCTACGAAGGGGCCTCTTTAAAGGAGCACTCCTTTTTCGCCCCGCCCCCCGTCCATCCGGATACGATATTCATCTTCCAGGAGCCTCTGGAGGAAATGTGCGGCAGCCTCACCGAACTGGAGCGCGAGATCGAGATCACCGTCGTCCATGAGGTCGCCCATTTCCTCGGGATCGGCGAGGAGCGTCTCGAGGAGCTGGGATACGGATGAAAGGAGAAAAACACAATGGGGATTGAGGTCTTGGGTGGGCTGATTATAGGACTGGCGGCGGGCGGCGGCGTGGCGTTTCTTGTGATGCGGGGATGGATCCGTGAAGCGGAGGAACGCAGCCGCCAAGAGGTGGAGACAGAGCTCGCCACGCTGTCCGAGCGGCTGCAGGGCCGCGAGGAGAAGCTCCGCCAGGAGAAGGACGACCTGGCGGCCGCCCAGGCGGAACTCACCGCCCTGCGCTGCGAGCTGACCCGGCAAACCGAACGGCGCTCGGCCGCAGAGGAGAAGAATACCCGGATCCCGGAACTGGAGCGGGCCGTCGAGACAAAAGACAACCTCATCCGGGAACTCCGGAACGAATGCGGGGACTTCCGGACGCGCCTGTCGGAGGCGGAGGTCAAACGCGAGGAGGAACACCGCGCCGCGGAAGAGAAGCTTGCCCTCCTGGAGGACGCCCGCCGTCAGCTGTCCGATGCCTTCCAGGCCCTCTCCGCAGAGGCACTGCGGTGCAATAACCAGTCCTTCCTCGACCTGGCGAAGGCGACGCTGGAGAAGTACCAGGAAGGCGCGCAGAATGACCTGACATCCCGCCAGCGGGCGATCGACGAGCTTGTCAAGCCCCTGAAGGAATCCCTGGAAAAGGTCGACGGCCGGATCCGCGAGATCGAGCAGGTCCGCACCACGGCCTATGCGACGCTCACCGAGCAGCTCAAATCGCTGGCCCTCACTCAGGGACGCCTGGAGGGAGAGACGGCAAACCTTGTAAGGGCCCTGCGGATGCCTTCCGTCCGCGGCCGCTGGGGCGAGATCCAGCTTCAGAGGGTCGTGGAGATGGCCGGGATGGTCGAGTACTGCGACTTTCTCCAGCAGGAATCGGCAACGACCGAAAACGGCCGTCTGAGGCCCGACATGATCATCCGGCTCCCCAACGAGAAGAACATCGTCATCGACGCCAAGGCCCCGCTCCAGGCCTATCTGGATTCACTGGAAGCACCCGACGAGAAGACCCGGACGGCAAGGCTCAAGGACCACGCCCGGCAGATCCGCGTCCACCTGCAGGCCCTCGGGGCGAAGGCTTACTGGGAACAGTTCAAGCCGGCACCGGAGTTCGCGGTCCTGTTCCTCCCCGGCGAGACCTTCTTCAGCGCCGCCCTGGAACAGGATCCCGCCCTGATCGAGTACGGCGTCGATCAGCGTGTGATCCTGGCGACCCCGACGACGCTCATCGCCCTGCTCAGGGCGGTCGCCTACGGCTGGCGTCAGGAGAAGATCGCCGAGAACGCCGCGGAAATCAGCCGCCTGGGTCGGACACTCTACGAGCGCATCGCGACGATGACCGGCCACCTCTCCGGAATCGGAAGGAACCTGGACAGCGCCGTGGAAGCCTACAACAAGACCATCGGTTCCTTTGAGAGCCGCGTCCTGGTGACGGCCCGCAAGTTCCGGGAGCTCGGCGCCTCGACAAACGGTGAGATCGACCCCCCGCAAGGGGTGGAGAAGACCGCCCGGCCGCTTCTTCCCGAGACGGCCGACGGTCAGTCAGAGGAAGCACAGGAAGAAATCCCGCCTCCCGGCGGTCCAGGCGACGTACCCACTGCCGTAAAATCAGCCCCTTGACAAGCAAAAGGACAGGACATATATTCCCTGCTCGCAAAAGGGGATTCAAAGTCAACCGGATACCATTTTGGGATGCATCTTCGCCGTCGTCCGCCGAGCTGAACCGTGCCGCCCCATTTGCAGAACAATGATTGGGGCTGGAAATATGATGAAACCACTCACCGTAGAGGTGGTCAGCAACTTGATCACCGTGCTGGGAGGCTGCTCGCGATGCGAGCTGCTCTTCGAAGAGGCCGGCGTCAACGCCGGCGCCCGTCATGCGGATGCGGCCGGCTATCCCGCCGAAATGCAGGAAGAACTCGCCAGACTGAGCGACTGGCTCGGCGAGCTTTCCCGACTCTACCGCCACCGGATCCGCATCCTTCTGATCGACGCAAAATCCCCGCTGGGACTCTATAAATCACTGCTGCACCGCATCCGCCGCTATCCGACCTTCATCATCGAAAAGAAGGAGGTATACAGCGGCTGGGATCGCAGACGGATCGAGGCGCTGCTCGACACCCGCATGCAGGCGGCCGATTTCCATCACACCTGAACAGGGGACATTGCGCCGGGAATTGACTCCGAGGGGAAAGAAGGAAGGAAAAAGAAACGTCCGCCACAGGGAAGAACCTCGCCTGTGGCGGACGTTATTCTATCAGTAACCGATTGTGTGCGATTCTGTTAGTACCTGCCGCGGCCGCCGCCGCCCCCGCGTCCGCCTCTGAAGCCTCCGCCACCGCCGGGACCTCTGCCGCCGCCATCCCGACGCGGACCGCTCGACTCCGTCTTCGGCCGGGCTTCATTCACGGTGATCGTCTTGCCGTCCAGGTCGCCCCCGTTGAACTTCTTGATCGCCTCCTGGGCGCCTTCTTCCGTCTCCATCTCGACGAAGCCGAAACCACGCGATACTCCGGAAAATTTATCCTTGATGACCGACACCGATGCGACCGCTCCCGCCTCGGAGAAATTGTTCCGCAGGTCGTCTTCCGTCACCTTCTGCGACAGGTTTCCTACATACAGATTTTTGTTCATAACTCGCCTCCTTAATTGTTTGCGAAATGCCCTCCCATCCTTTTTTGGCGAGAAAAAGAGATGGTCCAAGGTAATATTCATGCCGCACAGCACCCTGCCGGAACATGAAGGTTTGCCAAAGAAAAAACCGCCGAGACTCTGAAGAGTCTGGCGGTTCACCCACGCTTCAAAACGTCTGATGTCTCGTTTTCGCCGGCTGACCCCTGGACGTCCGCCTCGCATCCCCCCGGCTTTCCTATACGTCTACGCTGAACGGCAATGGAAGTCAAGGCATTTCTCCCGCTTTTATGCGCGTTGACTTTCCCGCCGCGCCGGTTTATAGGAGAGCATGCATTTCCAACCCGCTCAAGAGGGTTCGCCACAAGAAAGTGAACAGCCCTGGCAGCTGACCCTCTACATCCTGTTCGTTGCCCAGCTCCTGTCCATCATCGGCTTTGCCTTCACCCTGCCGTTTCTTCCTTTTTACATCCGGGAACTGGGTGTAGCGGACGAGCGCCTCGTCCCGGTTTGGACGGGCATTCTGGTCGCCTCCGCCAGCCTGGTCATGGCCTTCTTTTCCCCCTTATGGGGATGGCTCTCGGACCGGTACGGCCGCAAGATCATGGTGGAGCGGGCCATGTTCGGCGGCGCGGTGATCACCTTCGCCATGGGGCTCATCGGAAACATCTGGGAAATGCTCTTCCTCCGGCTTCTTTCCGGGGCAGCGACCGGAACCATTTCGGCTTCAATTGCCATGATCTCCACCATCGTCCCCAGACATAAATTAGGTTACAGCCTCGGCCTCATGCAGGTGGCGGTATTTCTGGGCATGACGCTGGGACCCTGGATCGGGGGGATCCTGGCCGATGCCGTCGGTTACCGTTACACTTTTATGGCCGGCGGCGTGATCCTTTTCCTGGGCGGAATGCTCGTCCTGATCGGGGCGAGGGAACGGTTCATCCGGCCCTCAAGGGAGGCCCTCCGGGAGAGCGGTCGATTGTTTTCGCTCCTGGCCTACGCGGGATTTCCCGCGATGCTCGCCCTCTTTTTTTTCTTCCATTTCATCGTCGATCTCGTTTCCCCCATCATGCCCTTGTTTATCGAGTCGTTATGGATACCAGGCAGAGGCGGCGTGGCGTCGACAACGGGTGCGCTTTTCGCGATCAGCGGCGGGGCGGCGGCACTGACTGCCGGGGGGACCGGCTATCTCAGCGATCGTGTGGGGTATAAACCGATCCTCATGGCGTATCTCACCCTGACCGCCGTCTGCATGCTCCTGCACGGCATGGCGCAGAGCGTCACGCAGCTTGCCCTGCTGCGGATTCTTTTCGGAATCGCAGCCGGAGGGATTCTCCCGACGATGAATGCCCTGGTGGGACGCCTGGTCCCGTCGAACAGCTACGGCAAGGCCTATGGTTTGACCTCGTCGACGACCTGTCTGGGGATGGCCGCCGGTCCTTTCCTTGGGGGGGTCATTGCCTCCTGGTGGGGATACCGCTGGCCGTTTGCCTTGGCCGGCGCCCTGACGGTCATGGTCTTACTTCCCATCGCTCTGGGCGTCCGCCAGCGTCCCCGACCAACAAAAATTAATACTTGACATTCTATCAAAGCAAGCGTAAACTGCAGACAACAATAAGTTTGGATGAAGACATTATGATGTGTGAAGGCGGCCGCCAAGCTTTTTGCGAATTTTGGCGGCCTTTTTACCTTCTGTCATTATGCGAATCCGACTTAAGGGATTTTTTTAACAAAGGAGGATGCAAGCGATGCCAGAAGGTAAAGTGAAGTGGTTCAATGAGCAAAAAGGTTTCGGGTTCATCGAGAAGGATGAAGGCGGGGACGTGTTCGTTCATCATAGCGCCATTCAGGCGGTTGGCTTCAAGACGTTGGCCGAGGGCCAGCGTGTGAGCTTCGAAGTCAAGCAGGGCCCCAAGGGACCGGCGGCGGAAAACGTAAAGCCCCTATAACAACCGTGTTTGTTAAACACTGAAAGAGGCATCCCGGTCGGTGGAAACATCGGGGGGTGCCTCTTTTTTTTCTGAACAGTTCCTGCCGTCAGGTTTCAACCCAGTTTCGGGCGCGTTCCAACGCCCGCTTCCATCCCCGCGTCAGCCGCTCGACATGGTCCCGGCTCATCGTCGGCAAAAATCTCCTCTCCGCGGGCATTCCGTCTCCGATCTCCTCGATCTTTTTCCATACGCCTGCGGCCAGACCGGCCAGATAGGCGGCGCCCAGGGCCGTCGTCTCCCGGGCAAACGGCCGTACCACCGGCAGTCCCAGGATGTCCGCCTGGAACTGCATCAGTGTGTCATTCACGGTGGCGCCCCCGTCGACATGCAGTTCCCCGATGCCGA
>JAKAFS010000037.1 GCA_021817825.1 Deltaproteobacteria bacterium
CGATCTCCCTGATGAGTTGGCTGAACGACCATATCTTTCCTGTCGAAGGACGGTTCATCAACCCGGATTCAGTCTACGCCGGGACCCTCCTGGCAATTGCCGAGATGCTCCTCTCCGGGACGACCACCTTTTGCGACGGTTATTTCTTCGAAGATGCCGTGGCCCGTGCCGCCGATGCGGCGGGGATGCGGGGCATCGTGGCCCAGGGATTTATCGACTTTCCTACCCCCGACCCGCCGGATCAGTCCAAACATGCCTCCAGCGCCGAAAGGTTCATGGACGCCTGGCGCGACCGCTCGCCCTTGCTCACACCGGCATTGATCTGTCATTCCCCCTACGGCTGTTCACCGGAGACGCTCCGGACGATCAAGGCTGTGACCCGGCGCCACAAGGCGCCCTTTCTGATCCATCTTTCCGAAACGCGCGAAGAGGTCGCCCTCCTCAAGGAACGTTATGGAAAAAAGCCCGCTTGCCACCTTGCCGATCTCGATCTGCTCGACGAACGGACCATCGCTTCCCACTGCGTCTGGATGGACGAAAAGGAACTTGACCTCCTCGCCCGGCATGGCGTAAAAGTGGCCCACGATCCGGAAAGCAACATGAAGCTCGGCGCCGGCGTTGCCCCCATTCCGGCGATGATCGCCCGGGGAATCGAGATCGGACTCGGCACCGACGGCTCTGCCAGCAACAACAATCTCGACCTTTTCGGCGAGATGGCGATGTGCGCAAAGCTGCACAAGGTGTTCTCCGCCGATCCGACTGTCCTTAGCGCCGAAAAGATCGTGGAAATGGCAACCATCGGCGGGGCGCGGGTTTTGGGACTGGCCGAGCGGATCGGCTCCCTTGCCCCGGGAAAAGAGGCGGATATCATTCTCCTCGATATGAACCGGCCCCATTGGACGCCGCTGTACAATCCCTTTTCCCATCTTGTCTACACGGCCTCCGGCGCGGACGTACGGACCAGCATCATCGGCGGCCGGATCGTCATGCGCGATCGTCGTCTGCTGACACTCGACCTGGAGGAGGCCATGGCAAAGGTCCGGACGATTGCCGCAACGATCGTCGCCGGCGGCTATTATCGCCGCCCGGTCTCCGGTTGCTGAAGAATTCAGCCATTATTCTCACCGCCTGCGGGGCGGCGGGAGGTCTAATCAGGAGGTGAATTTAATGAACGGCTTTTTCAGACAACTTTCGGTTTCTTTTATCCTCGTGGCCTTTTTAGTCCCTTCCTTCGCAGCGGCCAGTCCACGGGAAGTGACCCTCTATCCCAATTCGGCAAAGGTGGTGGACACGCTCCGTGTTGCCCTCCAGCCGGCAGGCAATGAAGCTTTCAAGGCCGTCGTTACCCTTCCCGGTCAGGCCGTTCCCGACACCTTGACGGCGCTGCTGCCGCGCAACTCTCCCCTGCGGATCGACGATCAGAGCTGGAAACAGGTCAACCGCCAGGATGATGCCAAACTGGCCGATCTGCGCCGCCAGATACAGAATCTCAAGGCCGAGCGAATCGGCATCCTTTCGGGGATCCAGGCCCTGGATGCGCAGATCAAATTCTGGCAGGAGCAAGCCAAGGTCAAACCCAAGTCGATCGAAGAGACGGGGGTGATGGCAGCGCTGATCGCCAGGAGCGTAAAAAAGACCTTTCAGGATAAACTCACCCTCGAACCGGATCTTGAAAAAACGGACAAGAAGATCCGTGAACTTCAGGAAGAAATGAACCGGATCGGGGGACAAAAAGAGGATCTCTGGGAGGTGACCTTCCTCCTTAGCGGCCCCGCCGCGAAAGAGGCCTCGCTGACGCTCACCTATGTGCTTAACGGCTGCGGCTGGACACCGCTTTACCGTCTCGAGGCCCTTCCCCGCGATGGCGTCATCCATTTTACCTGGGAAGCGGAAATCTGGCAGAGTTCCGGCAGCGACTGGAATCAGGTGGCCGTCAATCTGGCAACCCTGCCAGCCCGCTCGGTCCTGTCGCCGCCCGATTTGCCCCAGTGGATCATCCGCCCGCGGCAGCAGGCGATTTTGAAGTCCCGGGCGATGGAGGAATTGCGGGAAATGTCCGCAGCCGCGCCAATGCCCTTCGATCTCCAAGAGGTCCCCCGTGAAATCCGGGAGAGCACCTATTCTCTCTGGAATATCGGCATGCGCAATATCCCGGCCGGCGCCCGCCAGCGGCTGAAAATCCGCTTCGAAAACTGGACCGCCGACTTCGTCCATCTGATCCGCCCGGGCCTGACTGCCCAGGCCTTCATCCAGGCCTCGGTCAAACTTGCCGAGGCCAAAGATATCCCTGCCGGTCAGGCCACATTCATGATCGATGGGGCTATCCTGGCGAAACGTTCTTTCAGCTTTGCCGGGCAGGAAGGACGCTTTACCTTCGGCGCAGACCCTTTGGTGACCACCGAAACGGTTCTCCTCTCCCGGAAGGCCGGCGAAAAGGGGTTCATTGCCGACAAACAGACCCAGGAGTGGTCCTGGCGCTACGATATCAAGAATGCCAGGGATACTGCCGTCCGGATCCGTCTGGAGGATTCCCTTCCCCAGGTGCGGGACGAGCGGATCAAGCTCTTTCTCAAGGGCGAGCCGGAGCCGACCGAAAAGACGGCCGAGGCGATGATCTGGCTCCAGGAATGCGCGGCGGGCGGACGTCTGTCCGTGGTGAATACGGTCCGGCTGGAAGCGCCCAAAGAAATGGACCTGGATCTGGGAGGGCGGCGCTGAATCGGTTTGCGGTCTCATTCTGCCTGGCTTACCGCAAGGGAAGCGAACCGGATGGTTTGTTTCCTTTTAGGGATTAAAACGACACCGCCGCTTTGCTGCGGAGAGCTTCACTTGACGAAGGAAAGGAACAGACATCAAGATGCGCGAGGTCGACACACTGATTGCCGGAGGACGAGTCCTCGTTCTGGATGAAAAGGATACCATTATCACCGAGGGCGCCGTCGCCGTGATCGGGGACCGTATCGTTGCCGTCGGCCCCCGCGCCGAGATCGAAAAACAGTGCATCGCCCGGGAGAAAATCGCTGCCCCGAACGGCTTGATCCTTCCCGGCCTGGTCAACGGTCACACCCATGCGGCCATGGCCTGTTTCCGCGGCATTGCCGACGACATGGACCTGATGGAGTGGCTGAACAACTATATCTTCCCCGCCGAGGCCCAAAATGTGGACCCCGAGTTGGCCTACTGGGGAAGCATGCTCGCCTGCGCCGAGATGATCAAATCGGGAACGACCACCTTTTCGGACATGTACATCTTCGAGGCGGAAACCGCCCGGGCGGCCAAGGAGGCGGGGATGCGCTGCCTGCTGGGCGAGGTCCTCTTCGACTTTCCTTCCCCGAATGTCAAGAGTCCCGCCGAAGGGCTCGCTTACACCGAGAAACTCATTCAGACCTGGGCTGACGATCCGCTGATCAACATCATGGTGGAACCGCACGGCCTTTACACCTGCGCGGCCGACGTCCTGAAATCCGCCAAGGTTCTTGCCGACCGCTACCGGGTTCCCCTGGCCACGCATCTTTTGGAAAACCGGGCGGAGGCGCAGCAATTGACCGCCAAGTTCGGAATGCGGGCAACCCGGTGGCTTGAGAAAAACGGCCTTCTCGACGAGCGTTTCATCGCCTTTCACTGTGTGGTGATGGAGGAAGAAGACCTGCGAATCTTCGCCGACCACGGCTGCAAGATTGTCCATAACCCGGAAAGCAATATGAAACTGGCCTCCGGGATCGCCCCCGTCCCGGCGATGCAGAAGTCAGGGCTCGTCGTCGGTCTCGGGACTGACGGCTGCGCCAGCAACAACAACCTCGACTTGTACCAGGAGATGGACACGGCCGCGAAACTGGCAAAGGTCGCCTCTCTGGATCCGACGGCCCTGTCGGCACGCACGGTTCTGCGAATGGCCACCTGCGAAGGCGCAAAGGTCCTGGGAATGGAGAATCTGGTCGGTTCGCTCGAGGTCGGGAAAAAGGCGGACCTTAGCATCATCGACATGAACAAGCCCCATTTGACGCCCCTCTACAATGAGTATTCCCACCTGGTCTACGCGGTCAACGGCGCCGACGTCGATACGGTTATGATCAACGGCCGGGTGGTGATGAAAAACAGGCAGTTGCTGACGATCGACGAGGCAGAGGCGATGCGGCGCGTGCGGACCATCGCCGCCCGTGTCCAGACGCGCCTCAAGGAACATCAGGCACAGAGGCGCTGAGGAAGAAGTGCGCCTGTTTTGAAAAAGGCGCTGGCATAGGTTATTCAGAGACAAATCGGACCGGGGAAAGCCGTACTCCTAACCAAGCGGTTTTCCGCCATTGAGTTTTTCGTAAATCCGGATGTATTCAGCCACCATGTGCTCCAGGCTGTATCGTTCGCGGGCATCGCGCATAATCCGCCGGATCTGCTTTTCCCGGACTTCCCCGGGCAGCCGGTGGAAGGCGACGCTCTTTTCCAGGGCATACCACAGGCCGCCGGCATCGTAGTCCCGGAAGAGAAACCCGTTCCCCACATCCAGCGGCGTCCCATCGCCCCTGACGATCAGTTCCCGGATCTTGTCGTGATACCCTCCCGTGTCCCGATTGGTGGCCGTCGCTCCAAAGAGATTTCCCACCTGATCGATCTGACCGCAGGGCTCGTAGAGTGACGCCCCGAAGACATCGCAGGCGGCGGCATAGCCGAGCAGCGAAAGGGGCTCGTCGTAACGCTGGTAGGCGATCCGGCCGCCCGAATTCCAGGCAATCCCCCCGAACAAATCCGCATGGGTCCGGTCGTTGCCGATCCCGTCGGCCACAATGGCGATCTGAACGTCGGGATGGGTCTCGACGAAGCGCACGATGATCCGCTCGAGCAGTTCGACCCCCTTCTGGACGGGGTCAAGGCGGGCGGGCCAGAAGTAGAGCAAGGCCTCCGGGTTGACGGTCAATCCCGTTCTTTTCTGGAAGGCCACCAGGTTTTCCCTTTTGGCCTCCATGACGGCATCGTCGGGTCCATACTTCCGGACGAGCGCCTCGCTGCGTTCGGGATACATGAGCGAGCCCGGGGCGTTGATGATCGCCCGGGCGGAGTCGCTGTAATACTTCGCCTTCACTTCGTTTCGGACGCTGGGCGGCACCAGCTCCCTGTCCAGGAAGTAATCTTCGACGACCTCCTGGAGAAACCGCTCTCCGACGAAATTGATCAGCGTGGCGTTCTTGATCGCCGTCGCCTGACAGTCGATGCAGGCGTTGCCGTTCATTTCCGCGAAATAGAGACGGTCGTGCAGGTTGCCCAGGTTGATACCGCCCAGCAGATCCAGGGGCAGGCAGGCGGTAAAGACGTTGTGTACCGTGTGCAGGGTGGGAATGCCCGTCGCGGCGGCATAGGCGGTGATGGCGCCGCCCGCCATCCAGTCGTGGCTGTGGAGAATCATCCGCCCTTCATACCTGGCCCGGACCGTCTTGATCACATTATTGACGATCTCCCGCTGAAACTCGACAGCCGTCAGGATCGGCTCTCCCGCATAGGCGCTCATGTGGTCGGCAAAGATGGAAGAACTGATCAGGTGGATCTTGTCGGAATCGATCCGGTAGCGAACTTCCCGCCACTGTTCGTCGTTGAGCTGGGCCTCACGCTGAAACCGCTTTTTCAGGTTCAGGACCACCAGGTGGACGTCGATCCCGTGCATTCCCAGCCCCTCGCAAAGGGCGGAAACCACCTCCCCCTGCCCGCCGCTCTTTCCGGAAATGAACCTCGCCAAGGCCCCCATATCCTCCGGAAGGCGCCCGGTTTCGGGCGAGATGAGCATCACCGCCGTCTTTTCCTGCTTCTTGAGGACTACGAAATGGGTGACCGTCGATTCCAGGTCGTCGATCTTCCTCGTCAGGATGTGGGTCGGACGGGCGATGGAGCCTTCGTAGGGGTTGAAATAGGAATGGACCGCATGGTCTTCCCCGATACGTTCATGGAGGAAATAGACGTGGTCGGAGGTCGTCAGATGACGCCAGCGGGTCAGCAGTTCACCTCCTGCGAGTTTTGCCGCCGCCTCCATCCGTTCGATATCCTGAAACAGCTCATACTGCGTGGGATTGCCCAGCCAACCGAAAGTGTTGCGACCGGCATCGGCCCAGGACGACGTGGCCAGGCCGTGAATATCGAGGTGAGGACATTCGGCGGGACCGAACTTGATCGCCACATCGCTCGCCGTCGCCAGGACCAGGTTCTGATGGCGGTCAAGCGCCTCCGGAAGCCCTCGCCAAAATTGGAAAATGCCCTTGTCGGCCCAGATGTGTTCGCCGATATGTTCGAAATCATAACCGAGCAAGACCGCCTCACCGTCGATCTTGCCGAGATATCCCGCATACTGCTCCGGCGTCAGCGGGTTGTGGGGATAGCGAAAGGCGATATCGTCGCTCAGTTCCCGGTTGCGGGGAATGACGATCAGGTTCGAGCCGCGCGCCCGAAAGACGGCGTTCGGCGAAATGGCCACCTCCTCCTGAGTGTACATGTCGTCCCGCTTTTCGCAGAGGATGGACAGATATCCCATGTCGGCCACGGCCGCCGCGATCTCGTTGTTGTACATCAGTTCGGTATTCCGAAAGGAGGTCGGAAAGATCCCGAAGAGACGGTTCATCATTTCCCGATGGAGGGTCACCTGGGCGCGGAATTCGGTCTTTTGGGAATCTTCGAACAGGCTGGTCAACGAGTGGTAATAGGTTTCATCGAGATACTCGACCTGACCGTTCGTCTCTCCGGCGGCGTAAAGTTCCTGCAAGGCTTCGATGAGTTCCGGCTGGTAAAGTTCGGCCTGTTCGAGAAAAGTGCCCGACATCCCGAGGGTGATCTTGAAGGAGGGGTGGGCGGCAATCAGCTCGGCAAACATCCGCGCCGCCGGAAGATAGCACTTCTCGGTTACCTTGTTGAAGATCGCGCGGTTGTTCTCCTCCCAGAGGAACTTGTCCCGGTCCGGATGGAGACGGAAGGGCTGGTGGAGCTGAAAATAAAGGGTGACCAGCGGCATACTCACACCTCAAGGGGATTGGGAATCTTTTTCTCTTTATAGAGGGAAAAGGGATTAAAATCAATCGGTATCGAAGCGTCAGCGTTGCGCATGCCGATGCGACGGCGGTGGAGGAGGACCTGGCTCTTAAAAGGACAGACTCGCGGAAAAGGCCCCGAAGTGTTGATCTTCCGGTTGGCTGTCAAATTCCTTGGTTCGGCGTACATAAGAATAGGTGATCTTAAAGCGCTGGACGATGATTCCGATGCCGCCGATGAGATCGACGACCAGGGGCTTTTTGGCAACACTGTGACTGTCCCGGAAGGTATTGCCGTCGAGAAAAATGTTTCGGGCCACGACATTTCCATCGACCGCAAAAAACAGATGGATGCCGAAAGTCCGCCGTGATTTCAAGAAACGCGGATCGTCATCAGCGATGGGGGCGCTGCTGTCGGCTCCCGGGCGGATCAGATAGGTCCCGAAATCATTCGGCAGGTTCCAGCCGAAACGCACCTGTCCGCCCATATTGATTCCCGTATAGACCGTGCCGGCGGCGACCCCCAGGTGGGGGATGCAGTCGAATCCCAACCCGCCGCTGCCCGTCGCCTGCCAGGGACGCCATTTGCGTTCGAAGTAAAAATTGACCACCGGTTCATTGTGAAGCTGATGTTTCCAGCCCTGGGGATCGACGGAGCCAATCCACTTGTGGATCGCTTCCTGGCAATCTTCGGCATAGGAATCGGGACCGACGATGCCCAGATCGAGTTCGAGGGTGTCCATCAGTCTTTGGCTTCTGCTGTGCAATCCCATCGCCAGGTAGGTCATGCCGGCATAGGGCCGGTCGTTCAGGATCAGGTCGCTCCGTTGCTTGTCCTGGGGCGTATAGATGTTTTGTCCTAAGGAGAGGGAAACCGTTCGCTGCTCTCCCGGGGTATTGACGAAGGGCATCCTCTCGACGAACCGGTTCAGCCAGGGCGGCGATCGGAGAATATCCCGGTAGTTCGCGAGATCCTGTGAAATCCAGGAAACCTTCGTGCCGTGGGTGTAATAGCGGTCCTTGTTCTTGAAGCCGAACAGATCGTTTTCCAGATAGAGTGTGAGCGTGTCCGTCTTACGCGCTTCCCTGTCTTCTGCAAACAACATCCGCGGCAGAACAGCCACGATCAGGAAAAGCACGATCGCCGAAAATGCAGTAGGCTTCATCTCTGTCACCTGCCCTCTGCCGGTCTTTAATCTTTACCGACCACCGCCCAGGACCTTGTAGAGCGTGACCCGGTTGGCCGCCTCAAGGAAGCGCAGGGCGTTCAGCCCCTGCTGCGCGGCGTAAAGGGATCGCTGCGCATCGAGGACGCTGAGGTAGCTGTCGATCCCCCGGTCGTAGCGCAGCTTGGAAAAGCGGTAAGTTCCCTCGATCGCTTCGATCAGGGCTTGCTGCGCCTGGATCTGCCTTCCCACCGTGCCCTGCACGGCCAGGGCGTCGGCCACTTCCCGAAAGGCCGTCTGGATTGCCTTTTCGTACTGGGCAAGCAAGATCTCCCGGTCCACCTTCGTGACGGCATAGGCCGACCAGGTGCGGGCGTCGAAAATCGGCAAGGCCACCACCGGCGCAAAACTCCAGGCCCCCGAACCGGACGCGAAAAGTCCCGAAAGATCCGCGCTGGCCGTCCCCAGGGCCGAGGTCAGGGAGATGCGGGGCAGGAAGGCCTTCCGGGCAGCGCCGATGTTGGCAGCGGCGCCTTTGAGCCGATGCTCCGCAGCCAGCACATCCGGTCGGTTGAGAAGGACTTCGGAGGAGAGCCCCGGAGCGACCTGCCGAACGGGCGCGACCGTTGCCAGATCGGCAGGCAGCAGGTGCGCCGGCAGGTTTGTGCCGATCAGCAGCTGTAGGGCGTTTTTATCCAAGGCGACCAGTTGCTCGCTCCGCGCCCGCTCCCCCCGCGCCGCTTCGACCTGGCTCCGGAGGCGACCGAGGTCGAGTTCGGAGATCATGCCCACCTCCCGGCGTCTTTGGGTCAAACGGTACGATTCCTCATGGGTTGCAAGGGTGTCTGTGGCCAATTGCAAGGCCTCCTGATCCGCTGCCAGGGCAAGATAGGAATTGGCCACCGCGCCGATCAGGAGGATCTGGGCGCTCTTCTGCGCCTGTTCGGTCGCCAGGTATTCCTCCAGCGCCCGGTCCTTCAGGTTGCGAAGCCGGCCGAAGAAGTCGATTTCCCAGGAGGCGATCCCGAGATTCACGTCGTAGCGTTCCGAGGTCATGGCGCTGCCGGTCGAAGAGAGATCGGCGGGGGTCCGGCTCTTGCTCATGGAGCCGACGGCATTGACCGAGGGAAACAGTTCGGCGCGCTGAATGCGGTAGAGCGCCTGAGCCCGCTCGACATTGAGAGACGCCAGGCGCAGATCGCGGTTCTGGCGCAGGGCCAGCGCAATGACCTCTTGCAGCCGGCCGTCGTTGAAAAATGACTGCCAGGGGATCTCCGTCGCCGTCGTTGCGGCATCGGTCTTGGCTTCTCCGTAGGCGGCGCCGGTTGGCCAGACGCCGGGGACAGGTGCGTCAGGACGTGTATAGTCGGGAGTCAATGTGCAGCCGCAAAAAAGAAGCACCACCAGCACGGCCGGCAGCAGCGCTTTACCCCTATCGAAGCGCGGAAGCCGCCGGGCAAGAATCCGCCGGAAGGGGTTCGCACGAGCGTGGCTTGCTAAGCGGTGTCCTGCACAGACCCGGGTTGTGATGGATAAGAGATTCATGTCCTCACTCCTTTTCCTCAGAGGCTGGCGTCTGTTTTGCCGACGCGCCCCGCTGACCTTTGCCGAACAGTCTTTCGATCAACACGAAGAACAGGGGCGTAAAGACGACCACGAGCACGGTCGCGGTGACCATTCCTCCCAGAACGCCGGTGCCGATGGCATTTTGGGCCCCTGCCCCGGCGCCGGCCGTGATCGCCATGGGCAGCACGCCGAAGGCGAAGGCCAGCGACGTCATGAGAATCGGCCTAAGGCGTAGCTTCGCCCCTTCCACCGTGGCTTCGATCAGCCCCATCCCCTGCTCCAGCCCTCCCTTGGCGAACTGGACGATCAGGATCGCGTTTTTCGTGGTCAGCCCCAGGGTGGTCAATAGGCCGATCTGAAAGTAGACGTCGTTGGGCAGCCCCCGCAGGCTCGAGGCAATGATGCCGCCGATGACCCCCAGGGGGAGGACGATCAGCACGGAAATCGGAATGGTCCAACTCTCATAGAGGGCCGCCAGACACAGGAAGATGACGAAGATCGAGAAGGCGTACAGGATCGGCGCCTGGGAACTGGACATCCGCTCCTGATAGGACATGCCCGTCCAGTCGAAGCCCGTCCCCTTGGGCAGTTTCGCCACCGCCTCTTCCATGGCCCGCATCGCCTCTCCGGAACTCATCCCGGGCGCCGGTTCCCCCCAGATGCTGACGGAAGGAAAGCCGTTGTAACGAGAAAGCTGGGGGGGACCGGTGACCCAGCGGCCCGAAGCGAAGGCGGAAAAGGGAACCATCTTCCCCGAGACGTTCCGGACATAGAGTTTTTCGATGTCCTTGGGAAGCATCCGGTAGGGGGCGTCGGCCTGGACGAAGACCCGCTTGATCTGGCCCCCTTGGATAAAATCGTTGGCATAGGCGCTGCCGAAAACCGTCGCGATCGCCCGATGGATGGACGAAAGGGGAACCCCCAGGGCGCCGGCCTTGTCCCAATCCACATCGACCCGGTATTCGGCGACATCCTCCATGCTGTTGGGCCGCACCTTGCTCACCCGCGGGTCTTTGGCCGCGAGCCCCAGGAGCTGGAGCTGCACCTGCTGAAAGCTCTGACGGCCGAGATCGCCCCGGTCCAGGAGCCGCAGATCGAATCCCAGGGCCGAGGCCAGTTCCGGAACGGCCGGCGGCGGAAAGACGAAGGCCATGGCGTTGCGGATCCGGGAGAGGGCCATCGTGGCCCTGCCCGCAATGGCCTTGTCCTTCAGATCGGCCCGGTTGCGAAGCTTCCAGTCCCGGAGTTTGACGAAGACCATGCCGTTGTTCTGCGATCTCCCGGAAAAGCCCATCCCGGTGATGGTCATGCAGGATTCGACGGCCTCCTTTTCCTTTTCATTGAAGTAGCGCTGGATCTCCTCGGTGACCCGGCTCGTCTGTTCGAGCGTGGCCCCCTTGGGCATGATCACCTGGGCCAAGAGGACCCCCTGGTCTTCGTCGGGGAGATAGGCCGTGGGCATCCGCATAAACAGGACCCCCATCGCCGTGACGATCACGATGAAGGCGAGGAGGTAGCGGCCCTTCCGGGCGAGGGAATGGCTGACCAATTCGACATAGAGGCCCCGGAGGCGAAAAAAGAGGCTATTGAACCGCCGGAAAAAGGGGCGCAGGAAGGGAATGGCATTTTCCGCCTCCCTTCCCTCTTTCACGGGCTTCAGGAGCGAGGCGCAGAGGACCGGCGTCAGGATCAGGGCCACGACCACCGACAGGAGCATCGCCGCGATGATCGTCACCGAGAACTGGCGGTAGATGACCCCGGTGGAGCCGGGGAAGAAGGCCATGGGGCCGAAGACCGCCGAGAGGACTAGACCGATCCCGATCAGGGCGCTGGTGATCTGTTCCATGGACTTGGCCGTGGCCTCACGGGGGGAAAGTCCCTCCTCGGCCATGATCCGTTCCACATTCTCCACCACGACGATCGCGTCGTCGACCAAAAGGCCGATGGCCAGGACCATGGCGAACATGGTCAACATATTGATGGAGAATCCGAAGAGCCCCAGAACGCCGAAGGTTCCCATGATGACGACCGGCACCGCAATGGTCGGGATCAAGGTGGCCCGGAAACTCCCCAAAAAGAGCCACATGACCAAAAAGACGAGCACGATCGCCTCGATGAGGGTCTCCACCACTTCCCAGATGGCCACCGAGATGAAGGGGGTCGTTTCGAAGGGATAGGTGACCTTGAGGCCGGCCGGAAAGAACTGGCTCATCTCGGCCAGCTTCGTCTTGACGTTGTCGGCCGTATCGAGGGCATTGGCGCCGGCGGCCTGCCGGATGCCCAGGGCCGCCGAGGGCTTGCCGTTGTAAAAGACATCGATGTCGTAGACATCGGTTCCCAGTTCCGTCCTCCCCACATCCCTGATCCGGACGGTGGAACCGTCCGGGTTGATCCGGATGGGAATGGCGGCGAACTCCTCGGGGGTCTTGAGCATGTTCTGGACGACGATCGAGGCGTTGAGCCTTTGCCCTTTCACCGCCGGCGCCCCGCCGAACTGGCCGGCCGAGACCTCGACGTTGTAGGTCTTGAGCGCCGCCAGCACCTCCTCCACCGTCAGCTGGTAATCGGTGAGCTTGTCGGGATTGAGCCAGACGCGCATCGCATAACCCGATCCGAAGACCTCCACCTCGCCCACCCCTTGCACCCGCGCGATGACCTTCTCCAGGTTGGTTTTGGCGTAGTCCCGCAGGTCGTTGCCGTCCATGCTGCCGTCTTCCGAGATCAGTCCCATGACCATCAAATAGCTGTTCGTCGATTTGGCGACCTGGACCCCCTGACTCTTCACCGTCTCGGGCAGACTCGTCAGGGCCGTTTGGAGCTTGTTTTGCACCTGGGACCAGGCCACGTCCGGATCGGTCCCGGGGGCAAAGGTCAGTTCCAGGCGGGCCCCTCCGGCCGAGTCGCTCTGGGCGCTCATGTAGAGGAGGTTGTCGAAGCCCGTCATCTTCTGTTCGATGATCTGGGTCACGCTGTTTTCCACGGTTTCCGCCGATGCCCCGGGATAGGAGGCGGTGATGGAGATCGAGGGCGGGGCCATCTGCGGGTATTGAGAGATGGGCAGATTGTAGATGGCTAGCCCCCCTCCCGCCATGATGACGATGGCGATGACCCAGGCGAAGACGGGACGGTCCAGAAAGAACTTCGATAGCATCGTGCGCCTCCCTTACTTCGCTTTGGGGGCCGAGCCGGCCGCCGGAGGCCGTTGACCGCCGGCTTGCGTCTCCGGCCCATTGCCCCAGGGGACGACCTTGACAGGCATGCCCGGTTTCACCTTCAGCCCTCCTTCGACGATCAACCGGTCGCCGGCGGCAAGGCCGGAAGCGACCAGCCAACGGTTGTCGATGGCCCGATCGAGCGCCAGCAGCCGCTGCTGGACCTTACCTGCCCCGTCTACAATGAGCGCCACGGGATTCCCTTTCGGATCGCGGGAAACGGCCTCCTGGGGAACCAGGATCGCCTGCCGGTTGACCCCCTCTTCCACCAGCGCCCGGACGAACATGCCGGGAAGCAGCGTCCCTTTCGGGTTGGGAGCCAGGATGCGTAAGGTGACCGACCCGGTCGAGGGATCGACGGTCACGTCGCGAAACTGGAGCGACCCTGCCCAGGGATGCGGAAGTCCGTCTTCCAGGATCAGACGGACCTTGCGACTCGTGCCGTCCCGGTGGAGACGGCCGTCTTCCAGGTAGTGCTGCAACCGCAGGAGTTCGGTCGTGGATTGGGTGACATCCACATAGATGGGGTCCATTTGCTGAATCGTGACCAGCGCAACCGGTTGGGAAGCCGTCACGAGCGCCCCCTCGGTCACGGAAGATTTTCCGATTCGTCCGGCAATCGGCGCCCTGACCTGGGTGTATCCCAGATTGATCTGTGCCGTCTCGACGGCGGCGCGTCCAAACTGGATGTCCGCCTCGTTCTGTTTCAACAGCGTCGCCGCGTCGTCGTAATCCTGCTGGCTGACCGCCTTGTCGGGCAGCAACTCCCGCAGGCGATCGACCCGGGCCTGAATGGCCGCCCGCCCGGCTTCCGCCTTGGCGAGCGTCGCTCTGGCATTGCTGAGCGCCGCCTGATAAGGCGCCGGATCGATTTGGAAAAGCGGTTGGCCCTCCTTGACATCGGCGCCCTCGACAAACAGGCGCTTCCGGACAATCCCCCCCACCTGGGGCCGCACCTCCGCCACCTGATGAGACGAGGTCCGTCCCGTCAATTCCGTCGTGAGTGTCAGGCGCTGCGGCGCTATCGTCGCGACGGCGACTTCCGGAGCGGGTGGCGCAGCGGGCCCTCCCTTCCCGCTCTGCGTTCCACAGCCTCCCAGGAGCAAAATCCCGGCAAGGACCAGTAAGAAAACCACCCCTCCGGCCCTGGCATCGATTGCCATAAGACACCTCTTTCCTGAAGTTCGTTCCCCTAAGAGCTCATTTTTTGATGGCATCCCAGCTGGCCTCCACTATTTTTTGAACCAAGGGTTCGTCCAGCGAGACGAACCCGAGGATATGATCCTGGATGATGATGATCATTGAACCGAAGGCAAGACCGGACAGGACGGCCAGCGGCAAGTCCTTAAGCTGGCCCTTGGCGATGCCTTCCTCGATGAGTTTTTTGACAATGTCCTGCTCTTTCGATTTCCCAAGCAGCCGTTCCCGGCGCTGCGACACGCCGTAGGGGGAATTATGATACTGTTCCATAAAGCGAAAATGAAGCGGATGGGCAATGAAGTGTTGCAAAAGCAACGTCATGATGTGAAAAAATCTTTCCCGTACAGACGTTTCTGCCGGATAACCTTCCATGAGGATGGCGATCAGCCTGCTCTCCAACTCGTAGGACATGACTTCAATCAGCGCCTCCTTGCTCTGAAAGTAACGGTAGATTGTACCCGCTGCCACGCCGGCCTTCTCGGCGATTTCGGACATCGGTGCCCCGTGAAAGCCCTGCTCGGCGATCAGTTCCATGGCCACCTTCATGATTTCCTGTCGTTTGTCTATCTTTTCCATTCGCCACCCTAAAATGAATGAACGTTCATTCAATGACAATCGACTTCTACCCTCCTGCCTCGTTTCTGTCAAGGATATTTATTTTCTTCCACTGCCATTGCCTGCTGAATGGGACCGTGCGAGTTTTTTGATGACATCGGTCGACCTTGCGGGTATGATTCGCCGTCAAAAAACTTCGCACGATACCATTGCCGGAGAATACGCTCTTGTTGCCTAGCGAGATATTCAAGAAACGGATTGCCGCCCGGATGAGGGAACTGCCCCGGAGCATCTATCCGCTGGCGCTGCCGATCCTCGATCGCAAAGAGGAGATTATCGAGGCGATCCGCAACCACCCCGTCGTCATTGTCACCGGCGAGACCGGTTCCGGAAAGACCACCCAGCTTCCCAAGCTGTGCCTGGAGGCGGGACGAGGCCTGACCGGCCTGATCGCCTGTACGCAACCAAGACGGATTGCCGCCACCACCGTGGCCATGCGCATCGCCGAGGAATTGGGCGAAGAGATCGGCCAATCGGTCGGCTACAAGATCCGTTTCGACGAGCGCACCCGCCGCGAGGCCTATATCAAGGTCATGACCGACGGAATCCTGCTCATGGAGACCCAGCGCGACCCCCTGCTGCGCGCCTACGACACCGTCATCGTCGACGAGGCCCACGAGCGGAGCCTGAACATCGATTTCATCCTCGGGATCTTGAAAACGATTCTCCCGCGTCGCCGGGACCTCCGCGTCATCATCACCTCGGCGACCATCGACACGGAGAAGTTCTCCAAGGCCTTCAACGACGCCCCGATCATCGAGGTCTCCGGGCGGCTCTACCCGGTGGAGCTCCGCTATCGTCCCATCGACCCCCAGTTGGAGGAAACGGGTGAGCTGACCCATGTCGAGGCGGCAGTCCGGGCCGTCGATGAACTGGTGGAACGGCGCGAAGGGGGGGACATCCTGATCTTCATGCCGACCGAGCAGGACATCCGGGAGACCTGCGCCCTCCTGACCGGCCGGTTCCGTGAAGCGGCGATTCTCCCCTTATTCTCCCGCCTGACCACAGGCGAGCAACAGCGTGTCTTTTCCTCCCTGTCGGTCCGGAAGATCGTCGTCGCCACGAACGTCGCCGAAACCTCCATCACCATCCCCGGGATCCGCTACGTCATCGACACCGGCCTCGCCCGGATATCCCAGTACAATCCCCGCTCACGGACGGCGGGCCTTCCCGTCCGGGCCATCTCCAGGAGCAGCGCGGATCAGCGCAAAGGACGCTGCGGACGCGTCCAGAACGGGATCTGCATCCGTCTCTACTCGGAGGAGGACTATCTCGGCCGCCCGCTCTACACGCCTCCCGAGATCGTCCGCGCCAATCTCGCCGGCGTCATCCTCCGGATGCTCTCATTGCACCTTGGCGATATCGAGGCCTTCCCTTTCATCGACAGCCCCTCGGCCAAAAGTATCCGCGATGGTCTCGATATCCTTTTGGAACTGGGAGCCATCGAACCGGGGGAGAAACATGTCCGGGGGACAACCCCTCCCTGGCGCTTGACCGAACGGGGACGGCATATGTCCCGGCTGCCCCTCGATCCCCGGATCTCCCGGATGATCCTGGAGGCCAAACAGGAAGGCTGCCTCAAAGAGATCGTGGTCATTGCGGCAGCGCTGAGCATCCAGGACCCGCGGGAGAGGCCTGCCGAAAAAGAAGCCCAGGCCGACCTAGCCCATAAGCCTTTCCGGGATCCCGCCTCCGATTTTTCCGGATTCCTCGGCCTCTGGCGGCACTGCTACGGGCCTGACAGGTCCGTAAAGACGCAGAGCGGATTGCGGCGCTTCTGCCGGGATCATTTTCTTTCCTACCGGAGAATCCGGGAATGGAAAGACATTCACGACCAGATTCACCAGATTCTTTCCGAGCAGAAGCTGTCTGCCGGGCATGAGGCCTCGTCTGCCAAGGAAGGCGGCGAGTTCTATGCGGCCCTTCATCGCTCCATCCTCAGCGGTTTCTTAGGCCACATCGCCCTGAAAAAGGAGAAGAATCTCTATACGGCGACGCAGGGACGCCAGGCCATGATCTTCCCCGGATCGGGACTCTTCAACCGCGGAGGAAACTGGATCGTCGCCGCCGAGTTGGTCGAGACCTCGCGCCTCTTCGCCCGCACCGTGGCGAACATCGAGAGCGCCTGGCTTGAAGAACTCGGCGGGGCCCTCTGCCGCCGCACCTACGCGGCCCCCCACTGGGAGAAGGACCGCGGCGAGGTCGTGGCCTCCGAGCAGGTGACCCTCTTCGGCCTCATCATCGTCAGCGGCCGATCGGTTTCCTTCGGACGGATCGATCCGGAAGCGGCCGCCAAAATCTTCGTCCGCGCCGCCCTCATCGAGGGGGAGGTCAAAAGGCCCCTGCCCTTTTTGACCTGCAACCAAAGGCTGATCGATTCGATCGCGGCCCTGGAAGACAAGCTTCGGCGCCGCGATCTGCTGACCGACGAAGAGACCCTGGCCCGGTTCTACGAAAAACGGCTTCCGGGCATCTTCGATATCCGCACCCTCCAGCGCCTCATCCGCGACCGCGGCGGCGATGATTTTCTCCGAATGCACGCAGAGGACCTCCTCGTCAAAGAGCCCGACGCGGACGAGATCGCCCTTTTCCCCGAGGCGGTCTCCGCCGGCGGCTGGAATCTCGGCTGCATCTATCGCTTCGAACCGGGCAAGCCGGAAGACGGCGTCACCTTGAAGATTCCCGTTCATGCCATTCCTTCCGTACCGGCGGCCTCCCTGGATTGGGCCGTTCCGGGGCTCCTCAGGGAAAAGGTGTCGGCCCTCCTGAAGGGACTTCCCAAGGAATACCGCAAGCAGCTGATGCCCCTTGCCCAGACGGCAGAGATCATCCTTCGGGAAATGGAACGCGAGGGATTCCTCCTGACCTCCCTGGGGCGCTTTATTTACAGACGCTTCGGCGTGGACATCCCCGCGGACCGCTGGCCGAGCGAAGGGATGGAAAATCACCTCAAACTGCGCTACGCCGTGGTCGATGAAAAGGACCGGGAACTGGCCGCGGGCCGCGACATCGGCATCCTGAAACAGGAATTCGTCGCCGAAGGGGAATCGCAGGCTTTTGCCGAAGCGCGTAAGACCTGGGAAAAGACGGGTCTCACCGCCTGGGACTTCGGCGATCTGCCGAAACGGATCACGCTGCTGGGAAAAGCGCCCCACGCCCCGGTGGCCTTCCCGGCCTTGGCCGAAACGGATTCGGGCATCGCCATCCGTCTTTTTCGTTCCGAAGCCGATGCGGACCTCAGTCATATCCGGGGCGTCAAGGCCCTCCTTTCCCTTCGCTTCCGTGATGAACTCAAGCACCTGCGCAAGGGAATCACCCCCAGCGGCGATTTGAAGATCTGGGCGGCCGCTTTCGGCGGCGTCAAGATCCTGGAGAGCGCGGTCCTGGAAAAGATCGGGCACGATCTCTTCGTGAAAGACATCCGCAATGCCGCCGAGTTTTCGTCCCATGCCGACCGCGTCCGGCCGCTGATCCTGCCCCGGGGGCAGGAGGTGCTCAAGCTGCTTCAGCCGCTCCTAAAAGCCCTTTATGAGGCCACGGAACAGCTGCGGGCGCTGGAAACCGCCAACCGCTCCAACCGTCCCCTCCTTGCTTTCCTGGCAACTCTGCGGGAAGAGATCACCGACCTCATTCCCGCCGATTTTCTCATCCGCTACGAGACGGAACGGATCGGCCATATCAGCCGCTATCTGCGCGCCCTTACCATTCGCGCCGAACGGGGCGCCGTCCATCTGGAAAAAGCCCTCGAACGGGGCAAGGAAATCCGGGAACTCACCGCGTGGAGGCAGGAGATGCTCCTTGGCCTGCCGCCCTACGCCTCCGCGGAAAAGCGCCAGGCCCTGGAAGAGTTCCGCTGGCTGATCGAGGAGTACAAGATCTCTCTCTTCGCCCAGGAGATCAAGACCGCCGGACCCATCTCCCGAAAACGCATCGACGCAAGGATCGGGGATATCCAGAGGATGCAATAGCGGCGCCTTCCTTTGAGAACGGAGCCGATTCAGTGCCTATCCCTCTATGCCTCTGAAATAATTATCCTTGACATTCGTTCGCAGATGTCGTATGAGGATGTCAACAGATAAGTTTGGATCATGACATTTGCAGTTCTAAGAGTGGCCACCATGCTTGTTCGAGTATTGGTGGTTTTTTTCTTTCTATTCATAGTGCGAATCCAACTTAAGTGAATTTTGCGAAAGGAGGACGATCATTATGTTAGAAGGTACGGTAAAGTGGTTCAATGAAGGCAAGGGCTTCGGCTTCATCACACGCAACGATGGCGGTGCAGATGTATTTGTGCACTACAGCGCCATTCAGGCCGGTGGATTCAAGACCCTGACGGAAGGCCAGGCGGTCAGCTTCGATGTGGCAGCAGGCGCCAAAGGCCCGGCAGCGGAAAACGTGAAGCTTGCCTAACGGCCCCGAAGAAAAAAGGGCGCTCTATTATGATGATGGAGTGCCCTTTCATTTCCACCACACTCTGCAACCGTGACAACCACTCAGCAATGGGAATAAATCGACCGTGCCGGCGGGCCCGGCCACAGCAGAAAGGAAGGAAGACCATGAATAAGGAAGAGGTGATTCTCTTTAGCGGCGGCATTCAGGGGGCGGAGGCCGAATTCGGAGCCACCGCGGAACGCTTCGGCATGGCCGAGGTCAATTTTTCCTTTGAGGGACATAAGCTCGTTCGGCACCGCGGCCTGCGCGTGCTCACCCCCGAAGAATTGAAAAGCGGCGATGTCAGCCTGGAATACGTCTCACGGCTCATGAACCGCACCTATACGGAAAACGCCACGATCCGCAAGGTCCTCCAGACCATCTGGTATCAGGTGAACAACGGCCAGGAGATCTACGTGATCGGCGAGATCCTGGCAGACCAGACCGTCAAGGGCGGCACGGGCTGGGGCGCCGAGTTTGCGAAGCTCTGCAACAAGCCGCTTTTCGTCTTCGATCAGAAGCAGAACGCCTGGTTCCGCTGGGAAAATACGAAGTGGGTCAAGTACGAAAGCGGCCAGGGGCCGTTCATCAACCACACCCATATCACGGGAACGGGGACGCGTTTTCTCGAAGCCAACGGCCAGCAGGCCATCGCCGACCTCTTCGCACGATCTTTCGTCTAGAGGCAGGGAAAGATGATCAACGTCTCCAACGTCACCCTCGGTTATGGCAAAAAGGTGCTCTTCAAGGATGTGAACCTCAAATTCACGCCCGGGAACTGCTATGGCGTCATCGGCGCCAACGGGGCGGGAAAATCGACGTTCCTGAAGCTCCTCTCCGGCGAGATCGAGCCCGACAAGGGCGAGATTGCCATCGGACCTAAAGAGCGGCTCTCGGTCCTTCAGCAGGATCACTTCGCCTTCGAGGAGGAGACGGTCATCCGTACCGTTATCCGCGGCCATGCGCGACTCTGCGAGGTACTGGAGGCCCGGGAAGCCCTCTACGCCAAGACGGAGTTCACCGAAGCCGACGGGATGCTGGTGGGTAAGTTGGAGACGGAATTCGCCGAGATGAACGGCTACGAGGCCGAAGCGGAAGCGGCGGTTCTCTTGAAAGGACTGGGGATTCCCGAGGCATTCCTCGCAAAGCAGATGCGGGACCTCGACGGCGGGGACAAGGTGCGCGTCCTCCTGGCCCAGGCTCTCTACGGCAATCCCGACGTGCTGCTCCTGGACGAACCGACGAACCATCTGGACCTTCGTTCCATCGCCTGGCTGGAAGAGTTTCTCTGCCGCTTTGCGAACACCGTCATCGTCGTCTCCCACGACCGTCATTTCCTGAACCAGGTTTGCACCCACATTGCCGATATCGACTTCAGCCGGATCCAGGTCTATTTGGGTAACTACGATTTCTGGTACGGGGCCAGCCAGCTCATCTTGAAACAAAAGCAGAACGAAAACCGTCGGGCGCAGGAAAAAGCCGACGACCTGAAGCAGTTCATCCAGCGGTTCAGCGCCAACGCCTCCAAATCCCGACAGGCAACCTCGCGCAAAAAGCTGCTGGAGAAGCTGACGATCGAAGACATGCCCATCTCTTCACGAAAGTACCCCTTCATCAGTTTCAAGCCCGCCCGGTCCTGCGGAAACACGATCCTCGAGATACAGGGTCTCTCCAAAGCGATCCAGGGGGTCGATGTCTTGAAGGACCTGGCCCTTACGGTGAGAAATGGGGACAAGATCGCCTTCGTAGGTCAGGACAGCCTCGCCAAGACGACCCTCTTCCAGATCCTGGCCGGGGAGCTGGAACCGGACTGCGGAAGCTTTCGCTGGGGGCCGACGATCACCTCCGCCTATTTTCCCAAGGATCACGGCGTCTACTTCAAAAACGAATTGAACCTCATCGACTGGCTTTGTCAGTTTCCGCCCTGCGACTGTGAGAGCTTTGCCCGAGGGTTTCTCGGGAGGATGCTTTTTTCCGGGGAAGAAGCCACCAAGAAGGTCAGCGTCCTATCGGGTGGGGAGAAAGTCCGCTGCATGCTCGCCAGGACAATGCTGACCGAAGCCAATTGCCTTATCCTCGACGAGCCGACGAACCATCTGGATCTGGAATCCCTCACCGCCCTGAACAACGGCCTGATCGCCTTTCCCGAGGTCCTGCTCTTCGCCTCCCACGACCACCAGCTCGTCTCAACGGTGGCCAACCGGATCGTGGAGCTCACCCCCGAGGGCTGCATCGACTGGATGATGGGCTACGATGAATTCCTAAAAATGAACGACGGAGAACGGCTGAAGGAAAATGTCGCCGCCGCAAGTTGACCGCCGCCGATACGCAGAGCCATGACGTTCCTGACGACGGTTCTCTGCTACCGCTCGGCGGAAACCGGCATTCTGGACTTACCGTACTCGTCGGCCATGAGCAGCGCGTTGACGACCTTCGCCGGTGTCATGAGGCCCGCCTCGTGATGGATGCCTTCGGCGGGAGCACAGGCCTTTGCGGCGACCTTCTTCATCCTAGTCAGGGCAGGGTTTTTGATTCCGATCCGGTCCAGTGTGGTGGGCAAGCCGATCTTCTCGCAGAACCCATAAACGGCAGCAATTTCCGCGGGCACGGAATCGGTAAGGAATAACCCCGCCAACACGCCAAAAGCGACCTTTTCTCCGTGATAAAAAGAATGGGTTTCCTCCAGCGCCGTGAGGCCGTTATGAATGGAGTGCGCCGCGGCCAATCCCGAACTTTCGAACCCTATCCCGCTGAGGAGGATATTGGCCTCGATGATGTGATCCAGCGCCGGTGTGATTAGATGTCTTTCGCAGGCAATTTTTGCTTCCCAGCCATAGGCCAGCAGAGTGTCATAACAGAGCCTGGCCAGATGGACTGCCGTCAGCGTGCTGATTCCACCGCATTCGTTAGGGGACTGCGTCTGCTTGCAGGATCTTCCTTCGAACCAGGTCGCCAAAGCATCACCCATCCCGGAGATGAGAAAGCGGACGGGTGCAGCGGCAATGATCCGGGTATCCACCAGCACCGCCTGGGGATTCAGCTTCTGATAATGGACCGATTCAAAGATCCCGTTTTCGGAATAGAGGATCGCACAGCCGCTGCAAGGGGCATCGGTCGCGGCGATCGTCGGGACGATGATCACCGGGAGTCCTGCCCGGTCGGCGGCAATTTTGGCCGTATCGATGACCTTGCCGCCTCCCATGCCGACAAGGACGTCCGCTTTGGCCCGACCGATGACTCCTGCAAGACGGTGCAGTTCCTTTTCACTGCACTCTCCGCCGAAGGGCTCGACCGGAAAGGACGTCCCCTTCCACTTTTTCGTCAATGGAGGGAGAAGCTTCTCCCTTCCTGATGAGGATGCGAGGATCATCCCCTTTTTCCCCAACTGGCCGACCAAATGCGGCAACTCATGGAACGCCCCTTCGCCCTGAATGTATTTCCCCGGAAAAACCGCTTTGCTGAACATAGATGATTCCTTTAGTAGAAGTGTGATCTTTAGTTTTCGATCGCCATCGTCGCGCGGCGCAACGATCTATTGTCTGATACATTCGCATGACTCTCCAAAGCAGTCAACCGGCAGATTCGGCGAAGTCAGCTTAACCGTATGCATTCCAAGCCGTCGAGAGCCATATGGATCAGCAGGCCGAGGGCCAAGAAGCGCAGCCGGGGCAAGAGCAGCATCAGCATGTAGGCCGCAATCGCCGGATAGGTGTGGAGAGGATGAAAACCGATGCTGCAGCGCAGGGGATCATAGATCGGGTCGGCCAGGAGGTGATCCAGATCGACGGCCATGGTCGTCACCATGAGCAACGCGGCATGCTTCCAGCGATCGGCAAAGGCAACCCTTGCCAGCACGAGGGGAACCGCAAAATGGAGCAGGATGTGAACACTCGACCAGGGCATAGAGACGTACGGTGACCGGACAGTCGTGTCGCCGAACATGCATCAGGGCGACTGGATTTATGCTTGAGAACCCTGCGCACTCGGAGTCCTTTTTTGAGGGATGACCAACGCGCGGGAGAAATGACCACTTTGTTTTTTCTTTTGCACAGGAGCGGCAAGTACGCAAGCAAACTCTTGAAAAAATATCGAAGTCGACCGCAGCCGGAAGCAGTTATTTAAAGAGTTTCCGGTTCAATACTTTCGCCCTTCGGTAAAAGGCAATGCCAGGAGCCGAAGGAAAGAGAGGCGCTGGGGATCCCGGAAATTTGCCAACCCGAGGACCATGACGGCATGGCCGGCCCGGGGCTGGTCCCGGTAGGTCCCGAAGAGACGGTCCCACCAGGAGAGGTTGAAGCCGAAGTTGCGGTCATGCTCGCCGATGATGACCGAGTGGTGTACCCGGTGCATGTCCGGCGTCACAAGGAAGCGGCGCAGAAACCCGTCAACCTTGGGATGGATCCGGACATTGCTGTGGTTGAACAGCGAGGTGCCGTTGAGCAACACTTCAAAAATAAGGTAAGCCCAGGCCGGTATCCCGACGAGAACGACAATCCCCATTTTGATCAGCAGGGACAGAACGATCTCCAGGGGATGAAAGCGGGTACCGGTGGTCACATCGATATCCAGATCGGTATGGTGTACCCCGTGCAAAAGCCATAAAATGCGAACCCTGTGAAAACAAAGGTGCTGGGTGTAGATGGTAAGGTCAAGAATCACAAGGGAAACCACCCCGGCTGTCAGGGGAGAGACGGTGAGGGTGTTCAGGATGCCCCAGCCTTGCGCCTCGGCACCGGCCGCCAGTCCCATCACCGAAAAAGGGACCGCAAGCGGTCCGGCCAGGGAGTCGAACAGGGTGAGCGAGAGGTTGTTGAACCAGCGGACCGGTTTTGGCGTCCGCAAGACCCGCCGCGGGGCAATGACCTCCCAGGCCGCCATGATCAGAAAGAGCCCGCCAAAGGCGGCAAGCCGGACAAGGATCTGGTGGTCGAAGGTCAACAGGTTCATCTGCCACACCGTAGGATTTCAATCGCAACTGTGAAAAAGCCGCAATGACGCTTTTCGGAATCGAGCCGCTCGGCTGACCCGACCGCAAGCCTCACTGCACTTGCCGCAAAATTTCCACTCCGGCAAGGACATCGGCAAAGCGGTAGGCGACATAATCGGGCGTTACGTCGCCGTGCGATTTAGCCCCCTGGTTGGAATCGAGAAAGAGGGTCTTAAGACCCAGCCGCTGGGCGCCGTAGACATCCCGGTACATGTCGTTTCCAACGAAAATTACCTCCGTCGGCAGGCGCTGCATAATCCCCAGGGCTTTTTCGATCAGTCGCCGGTCCGGTTTTCGGTATCCGAAGTCCGCGGAAATGACAATGGGATCGAAATAGCCGTCGACTCCCAGGGCCTTCATCTCCGGCAGGGCGTAGCAGGGCTGGGCATCGGAGACGAGCCCCAGCGGATAGGCCTTGCGCAACTCGTCCAACACCCTCTTCACGTCCGGGTAAAGCTGAAGACGCTTGCGCGATAGGGCGCGGTGCAACTGGGCAAGAGTCAGGGCCAGTCTCTTTTTCTCCGGACCCTCCGGACACCCCTGCTCGGCGAGGAAGGCGTTCCAGATCCTTTCAACATCGATCTCAGGGCACTCCTCAGGACAGGCTCCCTTCTGGTCCTTCATGATTCGGTAGTAGTCGTCCCGCACCTCCCGCCGGTGCGTACGAATCCCCTGGTAGGTCAGGAAATGGGCGATGCCCCGGTAGACTTCCTCCAGGGACTCGTCGGTTTCGATATCGACCAGGGTCCCGTAAAGGTCGAAAAGAATGCCGGTGATGGGCATGGATTGGTCACCTCAATGCATTTTGGGCTTCCACGATCAGCCTCCGGCGGTGGGCGTCGGTGATCCAGAAGTTCCGGGCAATTCTCAGAAAGGTCATTCCCATGTGGAAGGGAACCCGTCGGCAGATCGATTGAAAAGCGCTCTCCCGGTCGGGAAAGTGTCCCGCATATTCCCAGAGGAAATGGCCGATAAAAGGCTCCGCACCTCCGGGGTCGTTCCGGTACTGGATAAAGAAATGCTTCAGTTCGGCGGCGATCCTGCCCACATCGAAGACCCGGTCCGCCGCCTTCATCCGTTCCAGATCGATGGCGATCACCCAGGGCGGATCGCCGAAGAGCAGGTTGGTGGGCGTCACGTCGCCGTGGACGAGGACCTGATTGTCCTCCCCCATGAACCCCTTGCCCCGCCACCGTTCCTTCATCTGATGGAAGCCATCCGCCTCTGCCCCGGTCAGGTGACCCCATTGCCGGAGTTGTTCCACGATGCCTCCGAAATAAGCGCAGTCGCGCCCCACCTCGACCCGCTCCTTGCGGGCGCTCCGGTTGTGCAGGGTGGCAAGGAAACAGGCCAGTGCCGAAAGCCGCACAAAGAGGGGTTCGTGCTGTCCATGCTGAATGGCTCCCATAATGAAATCGTTCAGTGGAATGCCGTAGCAATACTCCTGGACGAGGAGGCAGTTGAGGTTGGGATTTTTGCCCAGCGGCCGGGGGACATAGTGGGGATAGGCTGTGAAGCCGAGATTGCGCAGATGCAAAAGGTTCCCGTATTCCCGCTCCATGTGCCGATAGGCCGTCTCGCCGGAACGGTCGCTGATCCCATCAAAGAACTTGCCGATCATCCGTGTCCCGCTTTTTTTAACCTCATAAAGATAGACATGGTTGGAGGCCAAGAACCTGTAGACCTCGAAATCGGGGGTTTCCCCTGTCATCCCGAGCTGCGGCAGGATTTCCTTGCAGAGATAACTATGGAGCGGATCGTCGTGAGAAAGCAGTCCCAATTGGATCATATAAATGAATCCTTTTTGGTCTTGGTGTCATGGAAAACCTTGGCGAGGACTTCTTCTTCAATGAGCTGAACAATGGTCTCAGCAGCTCCCCTTCTTCTTGCCTACCGCTTGCTTCGTGATCAGTGAGCCGATCAGTTCGTTGATATCGTCGATGCCATGGCTCGCAAGGTATGTTTCGATCCCGGAAAGTATCTCGGCAACCGCCGTGGGTTGATTGAAATTGGCCGTACCGACCTGGACGGCCTTGGCCCCGGCAATGAGGAATTCGAGGGCGTCGGATGCCGTCACGATGCCGCCGAGGCCGATGACCGGAATCTTGACCGCCTGGACCGTCTGCCAGACCATCCGCAGGGCGATCGGGCGGATTGCAGGCCCCGAGAGCCCTCCGGTGATGTTCGCCAGATGGGGACGGCGGCGTTCAATGTCGATCGACATCCCGGTCAGGGTATTGATCAGGGAAACGGCATCGGCGCCTGCCGCTTCCACCGCCTGGGCGATGACGGTGATATCGGTCACGTTCGGCGTGAGTTTGACGATGAGGGGCAAATCAGTTACCTTCCGGACCCGACCTGTGATCTCCGCTGCCGCTTCCGGCAAGGCGCCGAAGGAGATCCCCCCCTTTTTAACGTTCGGGCAGGAGATGTTGAGTTCAAGGGCATGAACCCCCTCTGCGGCGTTGAGGATTTCGGCCACCTGTAGGTATTCATCGACGCTCTCTCCAAAAATATTGGCAATGACTTTGGTCTCGAATTTACGGAGAAAGGGAAGCTTCTCGGCGATGAAGGCCCGGACGCCGATGTTCTGAAGACCGACGGCGTTGAGCATCCCGGCCGGGGTCTCCATGATCCGCGGAGGCGGATTGCCGGCTCGCGGTTCGAGGGAGAGTCCTTTGACGACCACGGCTCCCAGGCGGCTCAGATCGACAAAAGGCGCATAGATCTCGCCGTAGCCGAAGGTTCCCGAAGCGGTCAGGACTGGATTTTTCAAGACCAGACCCCCACCGACGCCAACGGCCAAGCAACCCGGGGAGGCCATTCCTTCTACTGCGTACTTTGTATCCATTTTCGCTCCTTGGCCTCTATGAAACGGCGACGATCCGCCGCAGATCGAAGACCGGTCCTTCCTTGCAGACCCGTTGGTATCCGATCGTTCCCTCATCGCCGCGTACCGCGACGGCGCACCCCAGGCAGGCGCCCAGGCCACAGGCCATGCGTTCTTCCAGGGAGACCTGACAGGTAAAGGCGGACTTTTCCAGCAGACTGACCAGGGAGCGGATCATGGCCCCCGGTCCGCAGGCAAAAAGCGCGGTATCTGCCGGGTCATATCCGTCCAAATCTTCTTCAAGAAGCGCAGTCACGGTGCAGCCGGCGCCGAGACTGCCGTCGTCGGTGCAGATTCTGAGTTTGCCGCCGGCCTTTAACCGGTCGAGTCCCAAAAGGAGCCTGTCCGACTTTGCGCCTATGTAAAAGGTGCAGTTGCCTCCCGTCCACAAGGAATCGGTGCCAATGCCTCTTTCAAGAAGATAGGTCAGGGGGGCCACTCCGACGCCGCCGGCAATGAAAAGCGCCCGCTTCATTCCCGCCGGGGCGGAAAAACCGGTCCCCAGGGGGCCCAGGACGGAAAGGGGATCCTCCGCCCTTAACCGGGCAAGAAGTTCCGTCCCCCCGCCTGCTATTCGGTACAGCAGATCAAGGATCGAGTGGTCCTCCCGGCGCCGGAAGCCATAGACGCTCAATGGCCGGCCCAGGAGGGGTTCCCTGTGACCGGCGCTGCGGATCATGACGAACTGCCCCGGCCGAGGATCGGGAAAATCAAGGGGCAGCCGCACGCTCATCAGGAAATGACCGGGAGCCACATTATTGTTTTCCACAATCTTCCCCAAGGTCATCGTCACCGCTTCAGACATGGTTCATCTCCCCTACTATGATTTTTTCACGGGTTCCGTGTCGGTCTTTTCGAACTCTGCCCACATAATCAAGGCATCTTCCCCACTGTCCGTGTAGTAACGCTTGCGCAAGCCCTGGACGGAAAAACCGAATTTCTCGTAGAACCGTTGGGCCGATAGATTGGAGCTGCGTACCTCCAGCGTCGCCCTGTGCACCTGCTTTCTGCGCGCAAGATCGATGGCCTCGGCAAGCAGACGGGCCGCGATGCCGTTTCGGCGCAGATCGCTCCGGACGGCAATGTCCTGAAGGTGCATCTCATCGGCGATCGTCCAGTAGACGATATACCCGGCCACGGCTTCACCGCGTTCGACGGTCCTTTTGGCCACAAGAACCGTGGAAAGGGGCATTGTCAACTCCTTGCGGAACAACTCCTCCGACCAGGGACTGGGAAAGGAATTCCTCTCGATTTCCATGATCTCGGGGATATCCGCTTCCCTACAGGTTCCTAAGATGAGATCTGCCGCGTTCATTTACAGACCCCGGACGAAGTTCATCGCAAAGGTCGCAACCAGAAAAGCGGCGCAAAAGACAGGGATGGCGCCGCGGATCGTGATTGTATTGAGGGCCACGGCACAGCCGAGCAGAGGCAGGATTCCGTAGAGGAGTCCCAGACCCCGCACAGCGAATCCGGCCAGCCGGGGATAAACAGCGCACAGAAGGACAATGCCGAGCGGCAGCGCAATCAGAATGAAAGCCGCCGAAAGCAGGTAGTAGCGAAGGACAGACCGGAGATGCTTGTCCGCAATCGCCTTCGTATCGCCCCGCTCTGCATCGGCAAGGGCTTCCTTAAATACGATTTCGTTTTTGCGGCAGAGACTGAATTCCAGCTTTTGGACCGCGACCCCCAGAGGCAGGAAAAGCAGGACAGCCAGAACGATCAGCCCTTGAGGAAGCTGGCCCAGGATCTGTCCGGCCAGGACGGAAGCCGCTGTGATCAGAACCGCGACCACCGTTTCGTTGGGAGGGATATAGCCCCCCAACGACAGACGATCGATCCAGAAAAGTTCAACGAAGGCGCCGGCGATGAGTCCGGTGTACCCATCGCCGAGCAAAAGACCGATGGCCGGCGCCGCGACGATCGGCCGGGAAAACATGGCTTGCAGGACGACCCTGTCCAGGCAGAGCATGCCCCCGACGAATGAGACGAGCAGTACGTCCAGGATCATAGTGTTCGTCATCACCGGTTAACCCTCTGTTATGACGTTACGTTTTGGACGATGCCATAAAATTCGACGGGTTTTTCCCGGGGAACGCGCCGCAGTTCGATCTGAACCCCTTCGGCATGCAGAGCGGAGATGTCACGCAGATCTTCATTGCTCAATAGAACATAAGGGGTGCAGCAGATCCGGCACTGTTCATTGTAGACGTTTCCGATGTTCAGCTTTGGGAAACGGAACCCCTGGCGGTAAATCGCCAGTGCGTCATGTACGGTGCCCAGCAGGATGATGGTCTTCTGACCGCTTCCTTGATGAAAGGCATACTTTTCCGGGAATTCGTTCACCGCGCTGAAGAGAACTTCGACCTCCCGCGGCACGGCCATCCGGATCACCGTTTCTCGGAAGAAATCCGCGGCCACCCCGTCATCCACGACGATAACGCAGGAGGCTTTGAGAAAGGGAAGCCAGGCCTCCAGAATCTGCCCATGGACCAGCCGGTTGTCTACCCGCACGAGGGCTATATCCAGTGGCGTCTGCAATCCCTTATCCGCCCACTTTCTTGCTCAGGATCTCGCTGGCCAAGGAAATGTTTTTGATCCCGTAATCCTTGACTTGCTGAGCGAAATCCTTGAGCGCCATGCCTTCGCGTATATCGGTGAGCTTCAGGAGCATGGGAAGATTGACGCCGGTAATCACCTCAACCCTGCCGCCCTTGAGAAATGACAGAGAGATGTTGGAGGGCGTCCCGCCGAACAGGTCCGTGAGGATCAAGACCCCCTGCCCCTGGTCGAGCTTCTTGATAGCCGAACTGATCTCTTTTTTCAGATCCTCGACACCCTTGGACTGATCGATCGAAACGGGGATGATCCCTTTGAGACTTCCGCGGATCAACTCTGCCGCCTTGATCAATTCGATCCCCAGGTTGCCGTGGGTCGTGATCAGCACACCTATCATGATTTCCCTCCTCCCGCCCAATCTTTTGGGGTAAGCTAATGGATTCAATTCTAATTGTCAAGACGAATCAAAATCGGAACCAAGCGGCTTTTCAGGCTCCTCTTCGACACTGCGGTCCGGGTCTATGGGACTGTTGAGGTCTCCAACCGGGCCATCGCCCTACAGCATCATCAATCCGAATGAAAGGAACCCCGAAGGGCAAGGCGAAGGAAGCGAGGAACGTGCAACGTCGGCAGGGCTATGACAATCTTCTGAGCCGGGATCGCCTAATATCAAAGCGATCCCGGCGCGACATTGCAAAGCGAAGCTTAAGCTTGGTTTTTGATCAGCATCGTCGAGGGGTCCAAAAGCAGATCATCGGCAGCAACGGTTGGCTGGATGCCCCGTAGCGCCTTGATGTGGACATCGGATTGATTGGTTTGCAATTCGAGCACCAAATCAAACAGATCGGCCAGCGTCGCAAATGAGACCGGCAAGCCGTCCGGACCCGGTTTTTCATTGCTGTGGGTATGGACGGTGAACCAAACGGGCACGGCAATTTTTTTCGCCAGGGCTTTCAAAGCCTCCAAAAGCGGTCGCTGGGGAGGATCGCAGTGGAGTCCGTCAATGATCATCATTTCCGGTTTGAATATCCCCTGGACCGTGAGGTCATTGAGTCGCTCTTCCAACTTAGGAACCGTAAAGCTCTCTACGCGGAAAGTCATGATAAAGCGGTGTGGCAGGAGAGAATCCCAGAGTTGCTTGATCTGCGGAGTCTCACACTGACCGGCAAGATGCTGGAACAGTTCCCGATACCAAAGGGTGACTTTATTCACCGGATCGTTCAGGCTGATATGCAGGACATTGCGGCTCCGGAGCATGCCGTTGAGCGCCAGTTGCACCAACAGGGCCGTCTTGCCCACCCCTGCGTTCGCCAAAACGGCTCCGAAGCTTCCCGCGGCGAGGATTTCTTCCGTTTCAAATCCCAAGTGCCTGAGGGGATTTCGAAGAATCAATTCTTGTTTGAGCATAAGACTATTCCTGTATTTGGGGTTGAGTGTCCTGCCGGCAAGCCCGGGAAGGTAGAGAATCGCCGCCCCTGAACTCATGCCGCGCTTTTCTTCCGCAACGCAACCTCTTCCGCAATCTGTTCTGCAATGGACTGGGGGACCTGCCTATAGAGAGCGAATTCCATGGTAAACTGGGCTTTCCCCTGTGTTGAAGACCGCAGAACCGTCGAAAACCCGAACATCTCCGCCAACGGCACCTGCGATTCGACGACAGTCATGAGCCCCTCATCCTGCGCCCCGACGATCATCCCGCGCCTTTGGTTGAGCAGCCCCATCACCGCCCCCTGAAATTCAGTCGGCGATTCCACGACGACCTTCATGATCGGCTCATGGACGACCGGTTTGGCCTTGAGGTACCCCTCACGAAAGGCTCCGCGGGCAGCTGCCTGGAAAGCCATGTCGGAAGAGTCGACGGCATGGGATGCGCCGTCGTTGATCACGATCCGCACACCCGTGACCGGGAACTCCATTTTGGGCCCCTTGGCCAGGCACTGCTGGAACCCCTTTTCGCAGGCGGGGATATACTGGGTCGGAATCGCTCCGCCCTTGATCTGGTTATCGAAGATGAAATCCTCTGAACCTTCCGTAATCGGTTCGATATATCCCGCGATCCGGCCGTACTGGCCGGAGCCGCCGGTCTGCTTCTTATGGGTATAGTTGAACTCCGCCTTCTGGGTGATCGTCTCGCGATAGGCCACCCGCGGCTTTCCCGTTTCCACTTCGGCATTGTATTCCCGCTTCATCCGCTCGACATAGATCTCCAGGTGAAGCTCACCCATTCCCTCGATGATCGTTTCGTTCGTCTCCTCATCGACATGGGTGCGGAAGGTGGGATCTTCCTTGGTAAAACGGTTCAGCGCCTTGGACATGTTGATCTGCGACTTGTTGTCCTTCGGAAAGATCGCCAGCGAAATGACCGGTTCGGGAACGAACATGGATGTCATGGTCAAGTTCCGACCGGGAGAGACAAATGTATCGCCAGAGGCGCACTCGATTCCGAAAAGGGCGCCGATATATCCCGCCGAAACGGCTTCGATGTCTTCCATCTGATCGGCATGCATGCGCACCACGCGCCCGACCTTGGTCTTTTTTCCCGTTCGGGAATTGACGATCACCGACCCTTTGGCAAGAGTGCCCTCGTAGACGCGAACATAGGTCAATTGCCCATAAGTGCCGTCTTCCAGCTTGAACGCCAGCGCCACAATCGGCTTGGAGGAATCGGTGGAAAGGGTCACCATCTCTTCGTTGCGGTCGAGGTCCAGGGCCGTGTTTTTAACGTCCGCCGGACAGGGCAGATAGCGCGTGACCGCATCCAAGAGAGGCTGGACCGCTTTGTTTTTATATGCCGAACCGACCATGACAGGCGTGAGCTTCCGCTCCAAAGTGCCCTTGCGGATCGCCTCAATGAGCAGCGCTTCGTCAATCGGCTTTTCCTCGAGGACGGCCTCCATCAACTTGTCGGAAAACATCGTCGCCGCATCCACAAGCTCCTCTCGGCGCTTCTGGGCTTCGGGCAACAGGTTTTCAGGAATTGCCTCGGTTCTGATGGACTCTCCATTGTCCCCGTCAAAATAGATCGCCTTCATGGAGAGCAGATCGACCACCCCTTGAAAATCCGCTTCCAGACCGATCGGCATCTGTAGGGCGATGGCGTTGTGACCCAGTTTTGTGCGGAGTTGTCCGACAACGCGATCGGGGTTGGCGCCGCTCCGGTCGCACTTGTTAATAAAGGCGATGCAGGGAACCTGGTAGCGTTTCATCTGCAAATCGACGGTGATGGACTGCGACTGGACTCCGCCCACCGAGCAGAGGACCAGAACCGCGCCGTCCAAGACGCGAAGCGAGCGCTCGACTTCAATGGTGAAATCCACATGGCCGGGGGTATCAATGATATTGATTTCATGATCCAGCCATTCGCAAAAGGTCGCCGCCGAGGCAATGGTAATCCCGCGCTCCTTCTCCAGGTCCATGGAATCCATGGTGGCCCCGACACCATCTTTGCCTTTCACGTCGTGAATGGCATGGATACGCTTTGTATAGAACAGTATCCTTTCGGTGAGTGTGGTTTTTCCCGAGTCGATGTGGGCGCTTATTCCGATATTTCTTACGTTTTCCAGTTTGTTCGTCATACCTTTTCCTTCATGGAGCGCCGGCTGGCCCGTCACCCCTTAATAAAATAAAAAATCCCTCATTGGGGATAAGTCACCAGATGGGGGATCCACTGTTGATGACAATGCTAACGGTCTAGAGACCTTATGCGATTATCGATCGCTTGTCAAGCATTTTTTATGCTCTTACGGGAAAAACATTTTCCAGAAAAGCAGGCCTGGGGTCCACGGGGTTTTACAGCTTCGCCGGTCAGGTAAACACTGCTGCGCATGAAAAAACGGTTGGCAAAGCCTATTGCTGGCACAGGGAACCTGTCTATGATATGAATTGTCGATGAACCGCAATATCCTTTTCATCAATCCTTGGATCTATGACTTTTCTGCCTATGACTGCTGGAATCAACCGATCGGGCTTCTCTCCCTGGCGTCGCTCCTGAGGGAAAACGGCTGGAACGGTTACTTCCTGGACTGTCTCGATCCTTACCATCCCGCCATGCAGAACGATCAGACACATCCCCCGCCAAAGCGCAGGAGCTCCGGCGAAGGCAAGTATGCAATGGAATATGTGCCCAAACCCACGGCCCTGAATCAGGTTCCCAGAAATTATCACCGCTACGGGATCACGCCTGATCTGTTTCTGAGCTCCATCGCGTCGATGCCCAAGCCGGACCTGGTCATGGTCACATCGATGATGACCTACTGGTATCCCGGCGTTTTCGAAGTCATCAAACTGATCCGCCAGGCAATTCCCGGGGCTCCCGTCATTCTGGGGGGAAACTACGTGACGCTCTGCCCTCAACATGCCTCCCGGTCGGGAGCCGACTTTTGCATCGCCGGACCGGCTGAGGATTCCCTTCCCGAGCTTATGAAAACGCTCTGCAATCAAGACCTACAGGTTCTGCCCGATCCGGATCGCCTCGATTCCTATCCCTACCCCGCTTTCGATCTTCTCTCTCATCCCGTCCAGGTCCCGATCATGACCTCCCGCGGTTGTCCTTACCGCTGTAGTTACTGTGCCTCGCACCTCACTACCGACCATTTTCGCCGCAGAGAACCGCTGGGCGTGGCCAATGAGATCGAGCATTGGCATCGTACGCTGGGAATAAATCATTTTTCGTTTTACGATGATGCCCTCCTCGTCCATCCCCAGGAGATGGCGATCCCGCTTCTCAAGGAATTGATTCACAGGAAGTTACCGATTCAATTCCACTGTCCAAACGGACTTCATCTCCGGGAGATTACGGCAGAGGTCAGCACCCTTATGCACAAGGCGGGTTTCAGAACCATTCGTTTCGGTTTCGAAACCTCAGACCGCATTCGCCAGAAAACAACGGGAGGAAAAGTCGATAACGATGAATTTCTTGAAGCGATTGGCCATCTGGTGCAGGCAGGATACGATCGACGCGACATCGGTGTTTACCTGCTCTGCGGTCTTCCCGGACAATCGGCACAAGAGGTGGAAGAGAGCATTCGGTTTGTGAAACAGTCGCGTGTTCGGCCCATCATTGCCGAGTATTCTCCCATCCCGGGAACCGGTTTATGGCTCGATTCCCTGGCGGCATCGCCTTATCCGCTTGCCGATGAACCGCTTTTCCAGAACAATACGCTTCTCCCTTGCAGGAACGATTCGCTGACCTACGCAATGTATCAGAGATTAAAGCTTCTCTGCCGGGAATGAGCGCGCACAGGGAAGATTCTTGACAAGTGCGTCTGGCCGGGATATTACTACAAATAGAAACAATTTGTTAGTGTAATGAGTGCTGATGGAGTGATAAAGTCAATGGGGTCATATCTCTGGTGGGTGAAAAATATCCTGATTGCCGTCATGGCTCTTTTTTTCCTCCTTTTCGGGATCGAAACACTGATCGGTGCTTTTAACCTAAAAAATCCTCTCGAATTCATCATGTACTTTTTTTCGGCCAGCCTTGTGGTTCTCGTAAGCCTCGTCGGCATCCTCTATCCGGCTTTTCAAGTCCGTGAACGACTGAAAGAGAAAAAACGGCACATTGATGATGTTCAGATTTAAGACGATTGCGGGAACGGCCATATCTTTCATTAGGTGGATCATTTGCTGAAAAACAAGAATGAAGCGTTAGGTTCCGAGAAAATCGTTTTTCCCAGTAATGACTTTCTTCGTAATCTCTGCGGCGAACATGACTGCAACATCAAACTGATCGAAAGATTAGAAGCGATCAAGTTGGCCGTTCGGGGGAATGTCATTTCCCTTCTCGGCTCTCCCCACTCCATCGATCTGGCAAGGAATCTTCTCGAACAGCTATACCGTATCGGTTCCAAAGGATACCCTCTGCACCCGGCCGATATCCAGTACGCCCACCGGATTCTGGCGGAAGACGCGAAGTCGGACCTGGAACGGATCTTTCTGGATACGGTTTTCATTTCGGCAAAAAAAAGGATCATTACGCCCAAAAGCATCGCCCAGAAGCTCTACATCGATGCGATCCGAAGCTCCGATATGGTTTTCGGCGTCGGACCGGCGGGCACGGGTAAAACCTATCTGGCCATGGCCATGGCGATTTCCGCATTGCTGGAGAAGAA
>JAKAFS010000110.1 GCA_021817825.1 Deltaproteobacteria bacterium
TCATGATCACCATCTCGTCGAAGGCCAGGATGGCAATATCCGTGAAATCCTTGTGACTGATGGTCTTGGAGGCCCCGGTCAGCCCGGCCGTGACGTAAGAATTGGAGGTGCTGCCGAAATAGTAAGGGATTCCTTTCTTTTCATGCAGGTAGGCCATGCCGACGGCCTGGCTGCCGCCGGGCTTGTAGACCCGGGGAACAGGCACCGGTACCAGCTTCTCCTTTTCCATGATGCTTCCCACGACCTCTGCAAATATGCTGCTGCCTCCCCCCGGCGAGGCGAAAATGACGAATTCGATGGGCCTGTTGGGCGTGAAGGAAGCGGCCTCCGCGGGACCCATGGACAGAACCGCAGAGGAGACGGTCAGAAGCGCCAAGACAATGACCCTGATGATGCACACACTGCTTTTCATGATAACCTCCTTTTAATGATTGACGTTTGTTTTCATTTTCACCCCTGAAGACACCCGCTATCTATCAGGCATGCATGGATCGGAGTGTCACAGACCGCATATCCGTACCGCAATTCTTATACCTTTGCAAACATATTGTGTCAAATAGATTAACCTTTGCCTTTTCACGCCGCATAAGATAGGAAATCCCCAAGCGGTGTACAATAAAGCCAAACAGGAGGAACGGTCCATGGAATTTGATTATACACAGAATTTGATCAGACGATCGCGATTAATCATGCCGGCCAATGAGAGAAAGTATGTCGAGAAAGCCCATTTGCGCAATGCCGATGCCGTTGTCCTCGACCTGGAAGACAGCGTACCCGTATCAGAAAAGGTGGCTACGAGGGCCGTTCTGCGAGATTCTATCCTCCTTGCCGGCAAGAGCGGGAGCGACGTTCTGGTGAGGGTTAATAATACGAACGAATTGCTTCAGGGAGATGTTGAAGCCGCCGTCTGGCCCGGACTCGACGGCATCTTTTTCCCGAAGGTGGAAACGGGGCAACAGGTGAGGGACCTCGATCGGCTCCTCACCGAGCTGGAACGAAAAAGGGGTATCCCTGCTGGTCACGTGAAAATTTCAATCATCGCCGAAACACTGAAGGGTTATCTTAACATGCAAGAGACCACCAGCGCCAGCCATCGAATTGATTCCCTTTCTCTGGGCACCGAGGATTTCGCAACGAATACAGGGATGGAACTGTCGGAGGCGACCTATCACGCGTGGCTGATCCCGAGAATGCAGATCGTGTTTGTCGCTCACGCCTACGGCAAACTGCCGTTGAACTTATTGGGCAGTATGGCCGCTTTCGGTGACACCGCGGGCTTCGAAAAGATGGCGATACACTCCTACAAGCACGGCTTCCTCGGATCCAGCTGCATTCATCCGGGAAATGTGGAGATCCTGAACAGATGCTTTTCTCCCACCCCGGAGGAGACTGCCTATTCGCAAAAACTCATCGATGCCTTCGAACGAAGCCTCGCGGCGGGCAGGGCCTCGGCGACGCTGGATGGAAGGATGATCGATTACCCCCACTATGAAAAAGCAAAAAAAATCCTGACGAGAAGCGCCAAAATCAGGGCCTTGGAGCAAAAAAAGGAAAAGGCCCGGAAAGCGGCGACCGCCGGTTGATCATAAGCATGGCGATCGGCTGCCTCGGGAGGCGTTGCATTCGTTCATGTTGAATCCTCTTGACATGGGAAACCTCTCCTCCTATACTGCGCCTGCAAAGCGGATCATTAAATAGGCATAAAAAGCGCCCCGTTGCGGATAGGGGTGTCTTCATTCACCCTGTTCACACACGGGGGTTATTATGCGGGAGGATTTCAGGGAAGTCCCCCGGTTCGGGATCTTGACAGGGCAGGAAGGCATATGGCGAAGCTGAAGCTCAAGACGCATGTGATCAATCGCGACTGGTGCAAGGGGTGCGGAATTTGCGTGCATTTTTGTCCCAAAAAGGTGTTGGAATTGGACGAGAACGACAAGGTGGTGGCGGCCAGGCCGCAGGATTGCGTGTGCTGCAAGCTGTGCGAGCTGAGGTGCCCGGATTTGGCGATCGAGGTACAGACGGAGCAGGAGTGACATGGGCGGCAGATTGACTTTTGTCCAGGGGAATGAGGCCTGCGTGGAGGCGGCTCTCTACGCCGGGCTGGATTTTTTTGCCGGTTATCCGATCACCCCTTCGACGGAGATCGCGGAGCTGATGTCGGTGCGCCTTCCCCTGAAGGGCGGGAGATTCATGCAGATGGAGGATGAGATTGCCTCGATCTGTGCGATCATCGGTGCATCGTTGACCGGGAAGAAGGTGCTGACAGCGACCAGCGGACCGGGATTCTCGCTGATGCAGGAGGGGCTGGGATTCGCCATCATGGCGGAGATCCCCTGCGTCATCGTCGATGTGCAGCGGGGAGGACCATCGACCGGTCTGCCGACGAAGGTCAGCCAGGGAGATGTGAACCAGGCCCGCTGGGGGGTGCACGGAGACCACTCGATCATTGCGCTCACCGCTTCGAACCACCAGGACGTATTTGCCATCACGGTCGAGGCCTTCAATTTTTCCGAGACGTATCGGACGCCGGTGATCCTCCTGTTTGACGAGGTGATCGGCCACATGCGGGAACGTCTCGAGATACCGGCGCCCGGGGAAATCCCGCTTGTGGAACGGCTCAAGACGTCGGTGCGGGAGGGAGTGGACTACCACCCCTATTTACCCAGGGAGGACGGCCGTCTGCCGATGTCCGATTTCGGGGGCGTGCACCGGTACAATGTGACGGGCCTCTTCCACGACATGTGGGGATTCCCTTCGGACAATCCGCGGGTGGTGCACGAGTTGTTGCGGCACCTCGTGGATAAGATCGAAGGTCATGTGGTTGAACTGACCCGCTACAAGGAATATTTTGTTGACGACGCGGAAATCCTTCTGATTTCTTACGGAGCCTCGGCGCGTTCGGCGTTGCACGTGGTCGTGGACCGCCGCAAGCGGGGAGAGAGGATAGGATTACTGGAACTGCAGACCATCTGGCCGTTTCCCGCGGCGCTGGTGCGGGAGAAGTCGAAAAACGCCCGCTATGTGGTGGTCGTGGAGATGAACATGGGCCAGCTTTTGCAGTCGGTCAAGGAGGCGGTGGAAAGGCCGGAGCGGGTCTTTTTGTCCAACCGTGTGGATGGGGTGCTGATCACGCCGGAGGACATCCGCAACATTCTCCGCCTGATCCAGGGTAAAGGAGTCTGACATGGCCGTGGGGGACTATCTCCGAGAGAGGTTTTTTCCACATATCTGGTGTCCGGGTTGCGGTCACGGGATCGTGCTCAACGGTCTTCTGCGCACGGTCGAGAATATGGGGCTGAAAAAAAACGACATCGTGATGGTGTCGGGAATCGGTTGTTCTTCCCGGATTGCGGGGTATCTGGATTTCCACACGCTGCATACCCTCCACGGACGGGCGCTGGCCTTCGCCGTCGGGGTGAAGATGAGCCGCCCGGAGCTGACGGTGCTGGTGCCGATGGGTGACGGAGACGCCCTGTCCATCGGGGGAAACCACTTCATCCATGCCTGCCGCCGGAACATCGACATGACGGCCATCGTGATGAACAACCGGGTTTACGGGATGACGGGCGGGCAGTATTCGCCGTTGTCGGGTTACGGCACCATGGCGACGACGGCGCCCTATACGAACATCGACCAGGAGTTCGATGTGGTCAACATCGCCACGGCGGCAGGGGCGACCTTTGTGGCGCGCACCACGGCGTATCACGTCCAGCAATTGGCCGATGTCCTGGAGGAGGCGATCCGTCACAAAGGATTCTCCGTGGTGGAAGTCATGTCACAGTGCCCGACCTACTTCGGTAGAAAGAACAAAGAGGGGAGCGCGGTAGACATGATGGAGAAGATGAAGACCCTGACCACGCCGATCGGTTCCAAGGCGAAGCAGGAGAATCCGTCGCTGATCGAACGCGGTATTTTCGTGAAAAAGGAGATGCCGGAGTACTGTACCGAGTATCAGCGGATCATCGAGCGGGCGATGAAGGGGAAGTGACCATGGAAAGATGCAGGATGGTGTTTTCCGGTTCCGGCGGCCAGGGGGTGATCACGGCGGCGATCATCCTTGCGGAGGCTGCTGTACTGCATGAAAATCTTATCGCCGTCCAGTCCCAGTCTTATGGCCCGGAAGCGAGGGGCGGCGCGACCCGCTCCGACGTCATCATCGCCGAGTCCCCGATCCACTTTCCGAAAGTGATCCAGCCCAACGTGCTGGTGTGTCTGACACAGCAGGCCTATGCGAACTATTTTTCGATCCTCCGTCCCGGCGGCCTGTTCGTTACCGACAGCCGATACGTGAAGCTGGGGAAGAAGGTGGATGCGCGTCAGGTGGAGCTGCCGATGTACGAGACGGTGATGGAGAAGATCGGCCGGCCGATCGTTTTCAACATCTGTATGCTCGGGGCCCTGATCGGGCTGACGAAGCTGGTCCGACCCGAATCGATCATCAAGGTGCTCGAAACGCAGATTTCCCCCAGTTTCCTCGACATGAACCGGCAGGCCCTTGACCTCGGACTGAAACTGACCGAAGGATTCGGCGTTTAAATCCATTGACTGCAAATTCATGTTCATTTCCTTTGATTGTAAATGCGGGCTTGCGCTTCCTCCGAGACGATCGTCAAGAAATGCCGGGGGGGTTCGAAACCACCGCATACCCCCCTCCGCCCCAGTGAAGGTCAACTCCGACGGAAATCCGGTTACATCAAAAGCTTCATTGGTTCCCGCTTTCGCGGGAACGACGGAAAGGGTCGGTTTTTCCGATCTCGTCAGGCGAAAGGCACCCCGGAACTATGGAGGTACGGCATGAAAATCCATGAGTATCAGGCAAAGAAACTTCTGCGAGACTATGGGATTCCCGTCCCGCGCGGCGAGGTGGCGGCACCCCTGGAGGAGGCCCGCAGGATAGCGGCGGAGCTGGCGGGACAGGTCGTCATCAAGGCGCAGATCCATGCCGGCGGCCGGGGAAAAGGCGGCGGTGTAAAGAAGGCCTTGTCGCCCGATGAGACATACGCGGCCGCCCGATCGATCCTCGGAATGCAGCTCGTGACCCACCAGACAGGTCCGAAGGGGAAAAAGGTGCGCAAGGTTCTGGTGGAGGAGGCGTCCGCCGTCCGAAAGGAGCTTTACCTGAGCCTGGTAGTCGACCGGTCGCGGGGGAAGGAGTGCGTCATGTTTATGGCCTCGGAAGCGGGCGGCATGGACATCGAACAGGTGGCGGCGACGGCTCCGGAAAAGATCATCCGTTGCGCGGTCCACCCCGCCATTGGGTTCAGCCCGTTCCAGGCGCGCAAGCTCTCCGTCGGCCTGAAACTGGATCCGGAACAGGGCAGGCAGTTCGCCGAGATCTGCCGGAACCTGTACCGACTGTTTCGGGAAAAGGACTGCTCGCTTCTGGAGATCAACCCCCTGGCGATCACGGCGCAGGGTCGACTGCTCGCTCTGGACACAAAGCTCAACTTCGACGATGACGGTCTTTACCGCCATCCCGAAATCCGCGAGCTGCGCGACGCGGATGAGGAGGAGCCGCTGGAGGTCGCCGCCAGGAACGCCTCCGTGAACTACGTCAAGTTGGACGGAAACATCGGCTGTATGGTCAACGGAGCGGGTCTGGCGATGACGACGATGGACCTGATCAAGATGGCGGGAGGCGAACCGGCGAATTTCCTCGATGTGGGCGGCAGTGCATCGCCGGAGCAGATCGAGAAGGCTTTCCGCATCCTGACCTCCGATCCGAGCGTGAAGTGCATCCTCATCAACATCTTCGGCGGGGTCCTGCGATGCGACCGCGTCTCCGCCGGACTGATCCAGGCGGTGGCAAATGTCGAAATGAAACTGCCGATGGTGGTGCGCCTGCAGGGCACGAACGTGGAGGAGGGGCGGCGGATGCTGCGGGAATCCGGACTCCGGGTTACGGTGGCGGACGGCTTGTACGAGGCGGCCCAAAAGGCCGTGTCTCTGATCGGATAAGGAATGCATCTGGGGGAAATATTCCTATGGCCATATTGCTGGATCAAAAATCGCGTATCGTCGTTCAGGGGATCACGGGCTCGGAGGGGAGCTTCCACACCCGGGAGTCGGTGAAGCTGGAAACCAAGGTCGTCGCCGGTGTCACTCCCGGCAAGGGCGGAACGGATTTGGACGGCATTCCCGTGTATGATCGCGTCATCGATGCCGTGGAAAAGCGGGACGCCAACGTTTCGGGGATCTACACGCCGGCGGCGTTCGCCCCGGATGCGATCTTCGAGGCGATCGAGGCGGGGATCGGTCTTATCGTGTGCCTGACGGAAGGGCTCCCCGTCGCGGAAATGATCAAAGTAAAGCAGGCCCTGAAAGGATCGGACTCGCGGCTGATCGGCCCGAACTGTCCGGGAATCACGACCCCCGGTGTGGGAAAGGTCGGCTTCATGCCCAACTTCATCCACCGTAAAGGGAACGTGGGCGTCGTATCGCGCAGCGGGACCCTCACCTATGAGATGATCTGGCAGCTGACAGGTTTGGGAATCGGCCAGTCCACCTCCATCGGGATCGGCGGGGACCCGATTGTCGGCTCCGGCTTTATCGATATCCTGGAGCTGTTCGAGAAGGACCCGCAGACGGAGGCGATCGTGATGATCGGCGAGATCGGGGGGACGGCGGAAGAGGAAGCGGCGGAGTTTATCCGGGGGCATGTGAAAAAGCCGGTGGTCTCGTTCATCGCCGGGCGGACAGCCCCCCCCGGACGGAGGATGGGCCACGCCGGGGCGATCATCTCGGGCGGGAAGGGAACGGCCGAGGAGAAGTTCAAGGCCCTGGAGCGGGCCGGTGTGGTTGTCGAGAAAAACCCCGCCGAGATCGGCTTGCGGGTGCAGGAGATCCTGAAGGCGCTGTAATGCAATATCCCGAGAGGTTGAAAAGGTTTTTATTGGTCGGTTCAAGCGCATTCGTCGTGAATGCCGCATTGATGGTTTTTTTTGTCGAAGCACTGGGATTTGCCAGTCCGCTGATGAAAAATATCGCAAACCTCATCTCAATGGAGATCAGCATATTTTATAATTTTCTCGTCAGCAGAATGTGGACCTGGAAAGACGCACCCAAAAAGCAGCAGGGGAGACTCGCCGTTCAGTTCATCGCTTTCAACTTTGCCGCATTGGCCGGTATCTTGATGAGAATTGCTTCATTTGCCGCCATGGAAAGCTGGCAGATCAATTACCTGCTCAATATGACAATCGGCGTCGGAATGGCCGCTGCGTTCGATTTTGTTCTTTACGACCGATGGATCTTCAGGCGAACGCTACAGGTAAAGCAAGAACTGTAAAAACAAATGCGCTGTCGGCCGCGGAAACCCCATACCGCCGGACGGGGGCTTTTGTCATTATTCTTCGATACCGGCCAATCGCTTGGCCGCCTTCACCTTGGCTTCGTTGTTCGACTCCCGAAAGATCGTGAGCCGGTGCGCCGCCGGAGAGCCGCCGCCATGGATGTCGGAAATGGTGTCGGCGCTTTCCATGGCCATCTTTTCGATCAGCCGGAACATCCTGACCCGGTTTTCGACCGGCACCTGCCCGACCCCCTTGAGGTATTTCTTCAGCAGGGGACCGACCTTGGGGTTGTCGAAATCCCTGTCGGACGGCAGATCCGCCACGAACCCGCCCGCCACGTCGATCATCAGGCGGGTCGCCTCGGCCATCTCCTTTCCTTCGTGGATCTTGGAGGCGTTGGCCAGGACCGGATCGATGAAGTAGGTCCCGGAGGGCATCCGCCTCCCCTCATAGGAAGCGGCCAGTGAGCAGCCGTACAGGGTCTCGGCGCGGTGAATCATGTCGATCACCTTCTCCTTGTGATGGCTCACCTTGTCCGTTCCGTTGTACTGCATCATGGTCAAAGCCGCACCGACCATGCAGTCGATCTTTCCCGCCTTGCACCCCCCATGGCTCTGGCGGTGGAACGCGGAGAAATAGACGACCAGGTCGGCGGCGTATTCCACCTCACCGCACAGAAAGACCCTTTCCCAGGGGACGAACACATCGTCAAAGATGACGGTCGGGGCATACTTGGAATACCGCTGGTTGCCGCAATCGCAGCCGTCCTGTTCCCGGGTGTCCAGGCTCGAACGGCCGACCACGTGGATCACCCCTTTGGTGTCGGTGGGGACGGCGAAGGCCACGGCGAATTCCTCCTCGCTCTTGCGCAGGGCGCGGGTGGGCAGGACGATGATCTCGTGCGCCGACA
>JAKAFS010000038.1 GCA_021817825.1 Deltaproteobacteria bacterium
TTCGCCCAGGGAGCCGGCGCGATTGCCACAAAAGAGCGCCCAATAGTCGGGCACGGCCTGGTGCATCTTGGCCAAAAAGAGCGGCGAGGCCTCGGTCAGGGCATCGGCGGGCGACACCCAGTTGGTCATGTCCACCGGCCAGGACGCCAGGAGGATCGCCCGGGCCGCCAGGGCGGGGTTGAAGATGTTGTACCCCAGGCCGCCGAAAAGTCCCTTGGCCAGAACGACGGCCGCCACGGCGCCGATGCCTGCCATCCAGAGCGGCAGCGTTGCCGGCAGGACGAGACCCAGCAGGAGACCCGTGACCGCAGCGCTTCCGTCGCTCACCGTCACGGGCTTGCCCACGATCCGCTGGAAAACCGCCTCGGCCAGGACCGCCGCGAATGTCGTGAAGAGGATCAGGACGAGGGCCTGCACTCCGAAGAACCAGACACCGGCCGCCGCCGGAAAAAGCAGGGAAACGACGACCCAGCCCATGATGCGCTGCACATCGTCGCGAGCCCGGATGTGGGGAGAAACGGAGATTTCGAAGTTCATGGGCGAACGGCCTTCCTGAGTTGCAACTCGCGTTTGGCCACCTTGAAGTTCTGAACCAGAAACAGCCGGGCGGGACACACGTAGGTACAGCAGCCGCATTCGATGCAGTCCGTCACATGGCCCTTCTCCACCTGCTCCCAATTCTTCAATTGAAAATCTTCGGCAAGCCTGTTGGGCATCAGCCCTACGGGACAGGCCTTGATGCAGCGTCCGCACCGGATGCAGACACCCTCGGCAAAGGATCCGACTTCCTTTCGGGTCAACACCAGTATCGAGGAGGTGGCTTTGACCACGGGACATTCGAGAGAGGAGACGGCCGTGCCGGTCATGGGACCGCCCATGATCACTTTCGCCGCATCGTCCGCAAGCCCCCCGCACTGGCCGATCACCTCGGCAAAGGCGGTTCCGATCCGGACGCGCAGGTTGCGAGGCGTCCGGATGCCGCCTCCCGTCACGGTGACCACCCGCTCGATGAGGGGCTTCCCCGATTCCACGGCCTCCGCAATCGCCGCGGCGGTGCCGACATTGTGGACCACGGCGCCCACATCCATCGGCAGGCCGCCGGAAGGAATTTCCCGCCCCAGGAGGGCCTTGATCAGCATCTTTTCGCCGCCCTGCGGGTATTTGGTCTTCAGAGGAACCACCTCCGCGCCGGGCAGACCTTCTCCGGCAATCTCCCTGGCGATCACCTGGATCGCATCGGGTTTGTTGTCCTCGATCCCGAAAATGATCCTGTCCGCCCCGACCGCCCGGGCCGCCGCCCGCGCCCCGGCGAGGACATCGGCCGACCGCTCCAGCATCAGGCGATGATCCACGGTGAGGTAGGGCTCGCATTCGCAGCCGTTGATGATCACCGCGGCGATCTTCTTCTCGGCAGGGGGGCTCAGCTTGACATGGGCAGGAAAGGTCGCGCCGCCCAGCCCCACAATCCCCGCTTCGCGGACGATCCGCCGGATCTCTTCGCCGCTCAGCTCCTTCCAGTGACGCTTTTCCCTTGGGAAAGGGTCGGCCGGCAGATCCGCGGCCGCCTCGAGCACGATTGCCGGCGCCAGAACGCCCGAAGCGGTGATGCGTTTTTCAATGCCTGTGATTTTCCCCGTGATGGGGGCATGGATGGGTGCGGAGATAAATTTGGAGGAATCGGCAATCTTCTGCCCTTCGGCGACGGCGTCGCCGACCTGGACCAGCGGCTCGGCGGGAACACCGAGATTCTGCTGCAAGGGCAGAACGACGCGCCGGGGAAGAGTCGCGCTCTCGATCGGGAGCGACGCGGTCGCTTCTTTTTTATGCCCTACCTGGATCCCTTGGGGAAAAGTCTTCATCGACCGTCGTTCTCACCACCTTTACGTGATTCATTCGACGTGTTTCAACCGCGGGAGATCACCCTCGTCACCCGCGCGGGCAACGCCCCCTTGCTGCGCACCTTTCCATCGTACCAGCGAACGACCCCGAAACTGACGACAAGACAGGCAAAGGCGCCGACAATGCCGGCCGCTTCGGCCCCTGCCCCGAGAGGAATGATGCCGGCCAGTGTAGCGCCCGCTCCATAGCCCCCGATCAAAAAGAGGACCGGCAGAAGATAGACGATGAAGCTCGCGGTGACCATTCCTCCCGTCGAGATTTCGATTTCAACCTGATCTCCGCTCGCCAGGCCGGCGATACCGATCGCCTCGATACTGGCCTGGCCGTCTTCCTTCCTGTGACAGGCACCGCAATGTTCGCAGGCCTCCGTTGCCGACAGCGCAATTTCAACCCGCCCTTCGGAAACGACTTTGGTGACTATGCCCTGTTCCTGCATCGCCAGTGCTCCGTCCCCGGCAAGGGCCGCGTCAATAGCGCGAAACCCCATTTGCAATACCGATTGGATGTAAATTCATTAACATACTTCCCTTGCCTGTCAAGCATAATCGGTTCGACAACCCTTCATTCCACAGGGCAGCAAAGAGCGCAGGGCCGCCTGCTCAAAGGCCGATCTCTTCGACGAACTCGGCCAGAGGACCGCCCCGCCAGATCTTCCCGCCCGCATCGATCAGGATAAAGGCCAAGCCCGGGATCCCTTTCGTCATTTCAACGGCCTGCTGCGGCCCGAGGATGAAAAAGGCGGTCGCATAGGCGTCCGCCACGGCAGGATCGAGGGACATGACCGTCACGCTCCGGCTTCCCGTCGCCGGATAACCCGTCCGGGCATCGATGATGTGGTGATACCGCCGTCCCTGGAATTCGAAGTAGCGCTCGTAATCGCCGCTGGTGACGATGGCGCAGTCCTTGCGGACGCGCAGACGGATCAAGGGTTCGCTCTTCCCGTCCGGGTCCTTGATTCCGCAGGTCCAGGCCTTCCCGCTCCTGTTTCCCGAAAAATAGAGGTCGCCGCCGGCATCGATGATGAAGGAACCGATCCCTCCCTCGCGCATCTTCTGCGCCGCCCTGCCCGCGGCATACCCTTTGGCGACGGCGCCCAGTCCCACGGCCATCCCCGGTCGCGTAAGAAAGAGCGTCCGGCGTTCCTTGTCCAGCAAGATGTTGTGATAATCGACCAGACGCCGTGCCTTCAGAATCAGCGCCTCTTCAGGCGGTTCCCGGCGCTTCCCGACATCCCAAAGGCGGCCGAGGGGTTTGAAGCTGATATCGAAGGCCCCTTCGGTCTTGCGGGAGACGGACAGGGCAAGCTCGGCCACGGCCAAGATTTCTTCAGACACGGGAACGGCCTTTTGGCCGGCCTGCCGCGCCGCCTGCGAGATCGGACTGTCAGGGAGCCACTCGCTCATCTCCTTTTCGAGACGCTCGATCTCCCCGAAGGCGTTCGCGCTCGCCTGCGCGAACCGTTCCCGGGAAAGCCCTTTCCCGCTCGCCTTTATTTTGACGACCGTTCCCATGAGGCCCCGCTGCGCCTCATGGAGCGATTCGCCGCTCCGCCGCTGCCAGGTCAGGAAGAGCAACCCGGCAAGACAGAGGGCCAAAAGACAAATGAGTGCAATCCGCTTCGTCATCGGTTGATTATCCCAAAGACCCGGAACTTTCCAGGGTCACGGCTTTTCTGATCTCCCGCCAGAGCGGTTCCTTTCCCTCCCCGGTTTGCGAGGAAAAGGCGATGAGCGGGGTTTCCGGCGGCGCGTCCAGGGCAGCGCCGATCGACCGCCGCTGCGTCGCCAACTGGTTTTTCGACACCTTGTCGATCTTCGTCAGGACGATGAGAGTCCGAAGCCGGTAATAACGCAGCCAGTCGATCATCTGGAGATCTTCCGGCGAGGGGTCCCGGCGCACATCCAGAATCAGAACGACGAGGCGGAGGGTCTGCCGTCCCTGTAGATAGGTCTCGATCATCGGCCCCCAGTGTTTCCGTACCTGTTCAGGAACCTTCGCATACCCGTAACCGGGAAGATCGACGAAACCGATCCGGTCGTTGATGCGAAAAAAGTTGATCTCCTGGGTCCGCCCAGGGGTGTTGCTGGTCCGGGCCAGCCCCCTGCGATTCAGAAGGGTGTTGATGAGCGAGGATTTCCCCACATTGGACCGGCCGGCAAAGGCGATTTCAGGCAGCGCCGTCTTCGGATAGTGGGCCGGCTCTTTGGCGGAAAGAACGAATTCGGCGGAAAGGATCTTCATCGCCAGTCCCCTTCAACCGATAAGGCCATTGAATTTCTTACACTTTGCGGCACTGCGTCCCTCCTGTCATTCCAAGGTGTTCCTGCAAAAGATGAATGACGAACATAATCTGCCATCGGTTCCCCGGTCATCATTCATCATTGTTCAAAGACGATTCCGTATTTTTCCAGTTTCCGTTCAAAGGTCGGACGCGAGATGCCCAGGATCTCGCAGATCTCCCCTTTGTTCCGGCCGCTCTCCCGAATCACTTGGCGGATGTATTGCTCTTCGATATCGTCCAGCGTGGGAAGTTGTCCTTTCTCGCCTGCGACGCCCTTGGTCTCCACCGGTTCCACGACCCGGTCGAGTTCCCTGTCCAGTTCGGGGAAATCGGAGCTGCTGAGAATCTGTCCCTTGGCGACGACGGCCGCCCGGACCAGAAGGTTTTCCAACTCCCGGACATTTCCCGGCCAGCGGTACCGGCGGAAGCTTTCCATCACCCCTTCCGAAACCCCGACAATCTTCTTATGAAGATCGATGTTGATCTTGGCCAAAAGGTATTCGACCAGAGCCGGGAGATCCTCCGTCCGCTCCCGCAAAGCGGGAATGGGGATGACCACGATGTTGAGCCGGTAGTAGAGATCGTCCCGGAACTTGCCCTCCCGGACCAGGGTCTTGAGATCCTTGTTGGTCGCCGCAATGATCCGGGCATGGACCCGGATCCGGTCCTTGCCCCCCACGCGCTCGAACTCCATCTCCTGCAAGACGCGCAGGAGCTTGGCCTGGAGGTTCAGGGACATCTCGCTGATCTCGTCGAGAAAAACCGTCCCGTAGCGGGCCAGTTCGAACTTCCCCAATTGCCGGGTCACGGCGCCCGTGAAGGAACCCTTTTCGTGACCGAACAGCTCCGACTCCAGAAGCGTTTCGACGATGGCCGAGCAGTTGACGGCGATATAGGGTTCGTCGGGAGAGGTATTGTGATGGATGACCTTGGCGATCAGTTCCTTGCCCGTCCCGCTTTCTCCGAGGAGCAGGACCGTGGTCAGGCTCTGGGAAACGACGCCGATCGTTTTGAAGATTTCCCGCATCTGCCGCCCGCTGCCGATGATATCTCCCACCCGAAAATGACGGGAAGGTTCCATCAGCAGGCCGTCGATCTTCTTTTCCATCTCCCGGGATTTGACCGCCTTTTTGAGAGCCAGGTCCAGTTCGTCCACATTGACCGGCTTGTGGATGTAGTCAAAGGCCCCGCACTTCATGGCCCTGATGGTGGAATCCATGTCGTGGTGGGCAGTGATCATGATGACCTTGGCGTTCTCATCCTCCTCCCTGATATCCTCAAGGATCGTGAAGCCGTCCACATCGGGAAGACGGATATCGAGGATGGTCACGTCGGGAGCGTCCTGTACAAAGTGATTGAGTCCATCGGTGCCGGTGGAGGCCGTGCACACCTCGTACCCCTCCTCGGCGAGATACATCTTCAAGGTCTCGCAGATGGATTGGTCATCATCGATCACGAGGATTTTGGTCATCGGTCATCCCCTCCTTTTCCGCTCATCGCGTATGAGGCCTCATACCCCCAAACATTGAGGGGATCGCCTTCGCCCGGGAGAGGGAAACGGATCCGCACCCGCGTCCCCTTCCCCATCTGGCTGAAGATGTCGATGATCCCCTGGTGCAGGTCGATCATCTTTTTGACCTGAGTCAAGCCGAGCCCCGTCCCGTACAGCTTTCTGGTAAAAAAAGGATTGAAGAGATGGGGCATATCCCCTTCGGCGATGCCGCAACCGTTGTCCGCGATCTCCACCTCCAGCGACGTCATGTCCTTCAGCGAAACCAAGCCGACGGTCACGTTCAGTTTTCCGTTGGGTTCCATGGCGTCGACGGCATTGAGGATGAGATTCAAAAAGGCCTGTTTGAGCATGGCCGGATCTATTTCCAGGACCGGGACGGATTCGGAAAATGCGGCGTACACCCGGATCTGCTTATCCAGGATTCCCTTTTCGGCCATCGCCAGGGCCTGTTCGACGACCTTCCGGATATCCGCCGATTCCTTGATCGGCAGGGCGGGTTTGGCAAAGACCAGGACGTCATTCACCAAATTCTCCAGGTGCTCCACCTCACGCTCGGCGATCCGGAACCTTTTGAGGTCATTGCCCGTCGGATTCAGCCGTTTTTCGAGAATTTGAAGGGTCATCTTGATCGACGAAAGGGGATTTCGGACCTCATGGGCAATCCCGGCCGACAGTTGACCCACCGCCGCCAATTTCTGACTCTCATAGAGCTTCTCCTCAAGGTTCTTGTGGTCCGTGATGTCCCGCTCAACGACGACATAATGGTCCGTCCCTTTGATGGGGCCGGTGGTCACCAGAAAGGTTCGGGGCGATCCATCCTTGTCCTTGACCGAAACCTCGAAAGGGGTATGAACGCCCTGCCGGGTCTCTTCCCAGCGGGCCGTCACAAAGTCGTGCAATTCCCGGGGAAAGAGCTTGAGAAAGGGCTTCCCCTTGAGAGGCTGGACATTCTTTTCGATCCCGTCCTTCACATTGCGGGTGATGTAATGGATGTTTCCGTCCGCCGTCAGGACATAGAGGCGGTCCGGGAGAGAATCCACAATGGACTGGAGGTAATTGTAGAGGGATTCGATCTCCTCGCGCAGGCGGATGTTCTCCTGAAGCTCCTCCTGGAGGTTGATGGTATACTCCCGCAGGTTTTTCGACAGCGCCTCCTCCCTGGTCACGTCCTGGAGGGTTTCGATCGCCGCAATGGCTTCCCCCTTTTCATCGCGGATCGGCGCCGCCAAGAAATAGAGGTGGCGGTTCCTTCCGCCGAGATCAATATGGAAGTCCCTCGCTTCGTAGGCCCCTTCGACGGTCGCAGACTTCTTCACCATCTTGGTTCCGTAATACTTCTCGATGCTTTCGAAGTCCTTTTCAAGGATCAAATCGGCGATCACCGGCCTCTTTTCCGGGTAAAAGGGGAGATACTGGTTTTCGGAACCGATCATCTCCGCCGCCGAATAACCGGTCAGTTCCGTGCAGGCCCTGTTCCAGAGGATCACCTTGTGCTGGCGATTCAAGACGAAGGTCGGGATCGGCGATCCCTCGATGATCCCCTCCATGGTCTTTTTTTCATGGAGCAGTTGTTCCTGCCACTCTTCCCGTTCGCGCAGCCGCTCTTCGATCTCACGGGCGCTCAATCTGCGGCGGGCGGTGTAGATGACCCCGAGCGCCACCACGATGACCGCCAGGGAAAGGCCGGCCGCTCCGACGATGACGAAAAAGGATTTCTCCCGAACAGGACCCAGGGCGCTGTCGTAGGGGGTTGCGATCGCAACGGCGCCGCGATGGGAGAGGATGCGAAAGGGCGCATGGGCGACAATGAATTTCTCCCCGCCGGCGTTCTTTCCGCGCAAACGGTACTCTCCATGCCCCGTCCGCGGGCGCAACAGCGCATCCCGCAAGGGGAAGGCGCCCCCTCCCGGGGAAACCTCCAGAACGCCGACATCCCTGCCGGCCATAGGGTTCAGCGAATCGAACAGGAGTATGCCGCGACTGTCCAGAAACCAGATCCGGTTGTCCCCCCCGCTGCCGTTCGGTGGATACTCCCGGTGAAAGCGTTCCAGCGCCACGATGGCGAGCAGGGCGCCGGTGAATTTTCCGCCTTCCCGATAGCGGGGCACGCCGATGGTCATGACCTGTCGGTCGCCCCCGCCACCCTCGGCAATGGTCAATAAACCCATCGCCGGCGCAGCGGTCCTTTTGATCTGCCGGAAGAGTTCTGTTTCATTCACGCCGCGGATTGCGAATCCCGCCGCAGGCGTCCTCATCAAAAGGACGCCGTTTTCGTCCGTCACGGCCAGCGCGGAGACCTGGCTTTCCATCCCCGTCTGGAAGGCCCGGAGTTTCCAGGCCGTCTGCATGCGGCTGCCCGGTTCGGCCGCCAGCGCCAGCAGACCCTTTTCCACCGGAGCGATCAACTCGTCCAAACGGGCGGCAATCCCCTCGGCGACGCCGACTTGCCGGAGGCCGAACTGCCTCACCATCTCTTTTTCCCTGGCATGCCGGACGGTCTGGGCCAGCAGCAGGATCAGGACGATCAAGGCCACCGCCGTCAATCCGACGGAAACATTGATCCTCCGCAATCCTTTTTTAGCCCGATTATCGCCGGAGTCCATCCGCTTTCTCCAATTGTCCGCAGATCCAAGTCGTTCGCCGGAGTGGGGCCCGCTTATCTTCCGCCCTTCTTTTTGTCTTGATGATCTTTTATGGCCAGGAGAACGAAAACGGCGATCGCCGCTCCCAGAGAGATGATCAGTTTTGTCAAACCGCTTTCAATACCGATCACGCGCGAACAGAGAAGCCATACAATGAGATAGGTCGCGGCAGTGAGCAACTCTCGCATGCAAAACCTTTCGTAGGATGGGGTTCTCCCCAAAGCAGGGCGTTGAAAAACACCTGGCTTGGGAGGCGGTTCAAAAACGTTCAGAGGCAAGGCGCGCAAAACCCGAGGCATGAGACGTACTTTTCGTACGCCCCATGCCCGCCCCGCGAAAGCGGGGAAGGTTGCAGCGCAATGAGCAAATGAGCGTTTTTCAACGGCCTGGCGACGTCTCGGCGCGCCGACGGCAGCAACGGCTTCCGGCCGCGTTTGGTGGCCGCTATCCTAGCGGCCTCTCAGGAAATTATCAACAGAAATTTCACCGCTGGCCCCCCTTCCTAATGGTCTGTCCTGACCATGGGCGGCGGCGGTGATGCGCCGCGCTGCAAGGGCGGCGTCCTTTGCATTTTTCGTTCAATGGCCGACCGGGGTTGAATGAAATGTTCAACCGCTTTTTCCCTAAAAAAGATTTCCGGCCCACCCGTTCTCGACGATAACGCCATGACCCCAGTAGGTTACGAAATATTACCGATAGCCTGTCCAATGGCATATCTGTTGCAGAACCGTGAAGACGAACGAGAAGCCCTTTTTTGCATCCGGCAGCCGTGATCGGAAAAGGGAAATTTTTTAATCATCCAGGAAAGGGGAAAAACGATGCTAAAAAGATTCGGAAAAGGTTTATTCACGCTGGTCGGCTCCCTGGGAATGCTTCTGCTCAATTCACCTTTGGCCTTTGCGGCGGAAGCGCTTCCCGCTGGCGGTGAATCCTACACGAAGGTCCTGTTCGCCGTCGGCGCCATGATCGCCGCCGGGTTTGCGATCGGAGTGGGGGCCGTCGGAGCGGGGCTGGGAATCGGCACGGCTGCCAGCGGGGCCTGTTCGGCGGTGGGCAGAAATCCCGGGGTGCAGGGAAAAATCATGATGACCATGCTGGTCGGCATGGCCATGGCGGAATCGATTGCCATTTATGCCCTGGTCGTATCGCTCGTGCTTCTGTATGCCAACCCTTACATGAAGTATTTCCTGGTCGGTTGATTTCTCGCTTCCATATCCAATCCAACGACGTTAGGGGGAAAGGGGCATGGCAGAAACAAAAAAAGATAAGCAGTGGTTCACCGTAGCGAGGGTTTTTTTCCTGCTTATCGTGATCCCGTTGTCGCTGATGGCCATTCTGATCGCCAACGGCATCTTCAAATTGGGGGTTACGGTAAAGGCGGGGACGGTCAATGTGCTCGACCAGAAAGCCCAGGAAGAGATCAAGTTGCGCGCCGTCAATACGGCCAATGAAATCGCCAGTTTTCTTATGGAGAGGCAGAAAGATTTGTTGATCGCCGCCATCCTCCCGGCAAGCGACGCCGCTTACCGCCAGTTCATCCGGGAGAACAAGAAGCCGCTCTGGATCCGGGAGAACGGCAAGGTCAGCAGTGTACCGACTTATCTCTATGCGGAAATGGCACTCACGGACCGGGCGGGGAATGAACTGATCAAAATTGTCAACGGGGAAGCGGTGCCGCAGGCAAAACTGAAAAATGTCAGCAAACCCGCGGACACCACCTATAAAAGCGAAGCGTATTTCGCCGCCGCCAAGGGGCTGAACCGCGGCGAAGTCTATCTATCCCCGGTCACCGGCTGGTACGTCAATCGGGCCGACTTCGCAAAGGGAAAACGCTTCACGGGAATCCTCCGCATGACGACGCCGGTTTTCGACCGGCAGGGGTTTACGGGGGTTCTCACCTTGGCGCTCGATATCCGGCACCTCGCCGGATTCACGGACCACATCATCCCCACGCAGACAGGACAGGTCTTCGAGGCCGACGCCTCGACGGGAAACTACGCCTACCTCGTGGACAACCGGGGCTTTGTCATTTCCCACCCCTCTGACTACCATATCGCGGGATTGAATGCCGACGGATCGGCGGTTCCCGCCCTGACCGACAAGGATGCGGCGGAAATGACCAAGCGGGGCGAGGAGGTCCTGAACCTGAACCAGTTGGGCTTCCTGGATTCGTCCCTCCCGCAGATCGCAAGCGATGCGGCCGCCGGCAATGCCGGGGTGAAAACCCACAAAGCGGGCGGTCAAACAAAATTGGCGGCCTACGCGCCAGTCAAATTTTTCACCAAGGAGACGCCGCCGCCCGGCGGTTTCGGCTGGGTCGGGATGACGCTGGATGTGGGCCAGTATAACGAACTGGCGATCGCGGCCTCGCGCAATATCGAAAAGGAGACCAAATCCTGGACCAGCACGATCATCATCATTCTGGTGACTTCCATCATCCTCCTGTTCCTGATTCTGGCGCTCTTGGCCCGGGGCATCAGCCGCTCCATCGAGGCAGAGGTCCCCGAGGAGGCCATCGAGGCGGCAAAGCTTTACGACGATGAGGACGAGGACGACGACAAGTAACCTTCCCATGAATTGCGCACGTCAAAAGGCCGGAATGGTTCATTCCGGCCTTTTTTTGAATCCTTCGGGATCGCTGATGAAAAAAGGGTGTCCGAGCAGCGCGTAAGCCGAGTTTTGTTCCGCCTTCCGGTCACCCGAAAGACGGCGATGATCATTCCTCTGGGACGGCCGTTGCCGACCGCCTCAAGCGATGCAACCCGAGAACATGAGGGCGGGCCGCCCTGTTCTCCTATTCGATCTTGCTCCGGATGGGGTTTACCAAGCTTTCCCGGTCACCCGGGAAACTGGTGAGCTCTTACCTCGCCTTTTCACCCTTACCCCTCCCTTACGGGAAGGGCGGTATATTTTCTGTGGCACTTTCCTTAGGGTCGCCCCCAGTCGCCGTTAGCGACCATCCTGCCCTGTGGAGTTCGGACTTTCCTCCGGCCCGTAAATCCGGACCGGCGATCATCTGCTCTACTCCGACACCCTATATATGAACCGCTCCCGAATCGCCCGCGCTACGACCCGGGCCAGCCTTTGCCAATCGTTAAGCCGCATCGCGCCGCCCCATCGCCTGCCTGGGCCACGGAGGCCTTCAGCCGTTCCGGTTTTCCCAGTAGATGATCCGGCTACAGTTCGGACAGGTGATGAGCGATTTGAACTTCTGCAATTCATTGTACAATTGGGGGGGGATGTGCATATGGCAACCGTCGCACACCTCTTTCCAAACCGGGACCACCGCGACGCCCCGTCCGGCGTTCTTGATCTGCTCATACTTGCGCAGCATATCGGCAGGAACCTGCTTCTTCAGCACATCGCTTTTCGTCTGACTCTCCTCCAGCGCGGAAGCAAGGGAATCCAGTTCCTGTGCCATCTTGGCCTTTCCTTCCTCGTAACAACGGCGCTGTCCCTCCAGTTCCTCTTTTTTGGCCTTGACGACCTTTTCCCTTTCCTCAAGCTGATCGATCAGGGAGATCGTCTCATCCTCTATCTGGCCGTTCTTGGTCCCGATCGTCTCGATCTCTTTCAGGATGGATTGATACTCCTTGTTTGTCTTGACCTCGGTGAGCCTCTCTTTTGCCTTGCGCAAAGTCTCTTGCCCCTTCTGTAGGAGGCCATCCTTCTCCCGCTTCAGCTTTTTGAGGTTTTCCAGCTCTTCCTGTTCACCTTCCATGGCCGCGCAGAGGGTCTGAAATTCGGCATCCAGTTCGTTCATCCGGATCGGCAGATCCCTCTTCTGCGTACCGATCTTGGCCGTCGCCGACTCCATCTTCTGTAGTTCTATCAAGAGCACCAACTGTTCTCTCAACCGCGTTCCCCTTTCATTTATGCGAATTCTTCAGGAAATGGCCTAAAAAAAAATGCACCAATCACTGGTGCATTTTCAGGGAGTCGTCCTTTTCCCCACTCGATTTCCCATTATTTTCAATGCTGACCTGTACCCCATGTGCATGGCTCTTTCTTCTTCATCCCTGGTGGGCCCACCTGGATTCGAACCAGGGACCGACCGGTTATGAGCCGGTGGCTCTACCAGTTGAGCTATGGGCCCTGCTCATTGCGGGATGAAAACAATAAACTTGAGCGGGTTCTTGTAATACCCCCGGCCTGTTTTTGTCAATACTTATTTGCCTTCGGGCTTCATAATCCGCCTGCGGGAAGGATTGCGCAATTTACGGACGGCGCCCGTTTCAATCTGTTTCACCCTTTCGCGGCTCATCTCCAGCGATTCCCGGGATTCTTCCGGTGAATAATCGGCCCGCTCGCTGATCCCGAACCGCATGCGGAGCACCTTTTCTTCCCGGGGGGTCAGAGTCGAGAGAATCTTCCGGGTCTGTTCCGCCAGATCCATGCTGATCGTGGCTTCCGCAGGCGATACGATCTTCTTGTCCTCGATGAAGTCCCCCAGATGGCTGTCCTCTTCCTCGCCGATGGGGGTCTCCAGGGATATCGGTTCCTTGGCAATTTTCAGGACCTTGCGGACCTTTTCCAGAGGAAACTCCATTTTGTTGGCGATCTCCTCGGGATTGGGTTCCCGCCCCAGTTCCTGGACGAGATAACGGGAGGTCCGGATCAGTTTGTTGATCGTCTCGATCATGTGGACCGGGATCCGGATCGTTCTGGCCTGGTCGGCGATGGCGCGGGTGATCGCCTGCCTGATCCACCAGGTGGCGTAGGTGGAAAATTTGTATCCCCTTTGGTACTCGAATTTATCGACGGCCTTCATCAGGCCGATATTCCCTTCCTGGATCAGGTCCAGAAACTGCAAGCCGCGGTTCGTGTATTTTTTGGCGATGCTCACGACCAGACGCAGATTCGCCTCGACCAGCTTCCGCTTGGCGATCTCCGCTTTTCTGGCGCCCGTTTCAATGGTCACCATCGCTTTTTTCAGGGCCGTTACGGAGAGCCCCGTATCCTGAGTAATCTTCTTATATCGCCGGTTGGCCTCCTTGACCACCTCTTCGGCGCGGCGCAACTTCTGCAACGAAACGCCCGTCTCCTTGGCAACCTGCGCGGCCGCCTTGGGGGACTTGTTCATCTTGGACCAGGCGGCTTCCAACTGGGTGAGCGAAAGGCCGGTCGCCTCCTTGCAGCGCCGCACCTCGTCGTCCACTTTTTCGACATCGTTCAGATAGCCCCGCAGATTCACCACCATCCGTTCGATCTGCCTCCGACTGAAGCGGACCTTCCGACAATGCTTGACGATGTTCCGGAGATTCTTTTCCAGGTCCTCCTTGAGTTCCTGTCGCTCATCGGCGTCGATATTCTTGGCGCTCAGCTTTTTCTTGATCAGATCATTCTTGGCATCCAGGGCCGTCACCTTGTCCAGCAGTTTGATGACCCGATCGAGATGCATGTCCTCTTCGACAACGCCTTCTTCATCCTCGATATTGTCCAGCAGGCTCTTGACGCGAATTTCCCCGGCCTTCAGCTGGGCGCCCATGGCAACCACATCCTTGATGCAGGAGGCGACGCTGAAGACGGCTTCCATGCTCTCCTTGGCCCCCTCCTCGATCTTTTTGGCGATCTCGACCTCGCCCTCCCGACTGAGCAGAGAAACCAGCCCCATTTCCCGAAGATACATCTTCACGGGATCACCGGTCTTGCCCACCGCGGGGAGTAGACTGATCAGATCGTCTCCCTTACCGTCCCCTCGCTCGTGATCGTCAGCGGACTTCTTGACAACCAGCTTTTCCCCTTTTTCCGTATCGATGATATCGATATTCTTCTCACCGAAGAGCATGATGATGTCGTCAATTTGATCGGAGGAGATCACATCCGAAGGCAGCAGATCGTTCACATCGTCATAGGTGAGGAATCCCTTCTCCTCCCCCAGGGTAAGCAGTTTTTTGAACTCGTCGGTCTCTATTTCTTTTGCCATATCGGTTTCTCCCGGTCACCTGTCATCAAGGTTCCGTCGGCTATTTGCTCCGCCGACGGCAAATTTGCATCGTCTATCAATCAACCAAGCCCATGTACTTAACGTAAAAGCTGGTTTTTTTCCGCAATGAGACGCTCGGACAAAGCCAGGTCATTGGCTCGCTCGGCCTCTTTGATTCTGCGCGTCAGCAACTTGGCCTGCTCCTTGTGCGATCGCTCCCGGATCTTTCCGATCGCATCGGCCAGCAGACGATCGATCAGCTCCGGTGGATAGGGACTCTCCTGTACCAAAAGCGCCAGCAGTTTCTCCCGCAAGGGGCCCGCCGCAAGGCCGTCGACAAAATAAACGGCATCCCGCGACGTTTTTCCTTCCAAGGCCGCCGCCAGAATCGCTTCTCCCAGCGATTTCAGCGCCTCGGTTCGAAAATGGTCCAGAATGGAGGATTCCCGAACCTCCGCCACCTTCTCCGGATAGTCCAGGATCATCCGAATCAGGCTCAACTCCAGCGGATCCATCTCCAGATCGGCCTCGCGCTTGGGCCGGTCGGCCGCGACAGTCGCGGGACCGCGGGCGAGAACGCGCCGGACCTCCGCTTTGAGGACCTCCTCGTCGACCGCCAAGGCCTCGGCCACCTTCTTGGCGAAGAGATTCCGGTCTACGTCATCGCCCAGCCGGCTCAGAAACGAGACGGCCTCCCGCAGCTTGTCCCGGTTTTCCTCCAGGGTTCCCCGGCCGCCGAGCACCTGCTCGATGTAATAATCGGCCATCGACAGGGCATGGGCCACCAGATCTTCCATCTTTTCGCGGCCCTGCCGTCTCACAAAATCATCGGGGTCCAGTCCGTCGGGCAGGATGACCGCCTTGGCGTGCACATTTCCGGCCAGGAACAACTCCAGACTTCTGGTCAGGGCCTTCCGGCCCGCCTCATCGGGATCGAAGACAGCTGCCACATGACCCGTATAGCGCCGGATCAGATCCACTTGGGCGCGGGTCAGGGCCGTTCCCAGCGGGGCCACGACATTGAGAATCCCGGCATTCCAGAGGGAGATCAGGTCGAAATAGCCTTCGACCAGGATCGCGAACCCCTTCTCGCGGATCGCTTCCCGCGTCCGGGACAGCCCGTAAAGGTTGTTCCCCTTGGTATAGACCGTCGACTCGGGGGAATTCATGTACTTCGGTTCGCCCGGGCCGATGATCCGGCCGCCGAAGGCGATCACAGTGCCGTCGACGTCTTCGATGGGGATCATCAGCCTTCCCCGAAACCGGTCGTAATGGCCCTGCGCAGGTCCCGTCCGTGCGATGAGCAGTCCTGCCTGTTCGGCCAGTTCAGGCGCCACGCCTCTCCTTTTCAGGAAATCGTGCAGCCGGCTCCATCCCTCGGGGGCAAAACCGATGCGAAAAGTCCGGACGGCCTCTTCTGCAATCCCCCGTTTGCGGAGATATTCCCGGGCTTCCTCCCCGGCCTGCGACTGGAGCGTTTCCATGAAAAAGCCGGCCGCCAGGTCGTTCACCCGGCGGATCTGCTCGCCCAGGGACTGCCGCTCCTTTTCTTCCCGGCTCATCTGCCGCTCCGGGATGTTCACCCCCACCTTCGCCGCGAGGTGGCGGGCCGCCTCGGGAAAGGTCAGATGGTTGAGCTTCATCAGGAAGGAAAAGACATTTCCCCCTTCGCCGCAGCCGAAACAGTAAAACATCTGTTTTTCGGGGCTCACGGTAAAAGAAGGCGTTTTCTCGCGATGGAAGGGACAAAGCCCCAGAAAATTCTTCCCCGCCTTTTTCAGGGTCACGTACTCCCCGATCAAAGACGCAATATCGGCCCTTCTTCTGATCTCCTCAAGCTTGTCATCGGGGATGGATCCCTTCAAGCGCAGTTCCCCCTCTTTAGGACAAGCGGGCCTTGACCTTGTCGCCCACCAGTTTTCCGTCGGCCTTGCCCGTCACTTTCGGCATCAGAGCCTTCATGACCTTTCCCATGTCCCGGATGCCTGCGGCGCCTGACTCCCGGATGGCCTCCGCAATGGCCGCATCGAGATCCGCCTCCGACAACTGGGCCGGGAGGAAGGCCTCGATCACCTGCAACTCCGCCTGCTCTTTCGCCACCAGATCGGCCCGGCCGCCCTTCTCGAACTGTTCGATCGAATCCTTCCGCTGCTTCACCATTGTCGAGACGAGTTGTAGGAACTCGGCCTCGGTCAGTTCCCGCTTCAGGTCGATCTCCCGGTTATGGAGACCGCTTTTCAGCATCCGCAGCGCCGACAGACGGACCTTGTCCTGGGCCTTGGCGGCCGCAATCGTATCCTGATCAATTTTTTCCTTGAAAGCCATCGGTTCGATCTCCTTTTATTAACTTAGGTCGTCTTTGCCTTTTGTCAATTGAAAAAGACCTACCTGCAACAGCCCCAGCCTCAGGCGAGACCATCCTTGAGTTGCCGACCGCCCAGCAAATGCATATGGAGATGGAAGACCGCCTGCCCCCCCTCCTCGTTGCAGTTGATCACCACCCGAAAGCCCTTTCGATCGACCTGCTTCAGTCTTGCCACTTCCCGGGCCGCCGCCAGAACGGCCTGTAGATCGGCCGCCTCCTCTGCGCCGACCTCCATCAAGGTGGGAATATGGCGTTTGGGAATGATCACCACATGGACCGGGGCCATGGGATGGATATCCTCGAAGGCCAGGACCTTTTCATCTTCATACACCTTCCGGCAGGGAATCTCGCCTGCCGCGATTCGACAAAACAGACAGTCATCCATCAGTCGGACCTCCTTCCCGTTTTCGGAATGGGACCGGAATCAGCCGTTGTCGCTCCCGGCCGCTTTTCCCGGAACGCCACCGCAACGCTGCGGGCCCTTTGCACAGGCGATCGCCGCTGCGAGGGACAGGGCTCCCGTATAAAGGGCCTTCCCGGCGATCACGCCGACCACGCCCTTTTCTTCCAGAGCCGTCAGGCGTTCGATATCCCCTATCCCGGAGACCCCGCCCGACGCGATCACCGGGATGCCAACCGCTTCCGCAACTTCGCGGGTACTTTGCAGATTCACCCCCGTTTCCATTCCGTCGCGCATGATGTCGGTGTAGACCAGCGCGGCCGGCCGATCTTCCGCAAAGCGGCGTGCCAGATCGACCGCGGTCGCATCGGTCTTTTCCGTCCAGCCCTGAACGGCCACCTTCCCACCGCTCGCGTCGATTCCCAGGATCACCTGACCGGGAAAGGCGCGCAGGGCCTCTCTGACGAATTTCGGATCCCGCAGGGCGGAAGTGCCGAGAATGACCCACCGGACCCCCATCGCCAGATAGGTTTCCACCGTCCGCATCTCCCGGATGCCGCCGCCGACCTGGACCGGCAACCCGGTACCCGCCACGATGGCCCGGATGATCGTTTCGTGACAGGGGATACCCTCGCGCGAACCGTCCAGATCGACCACATGCAGGCGCTCGGCGCCCTGGGCTTTCCACTGCGAGGCCATTTCGGCCGGATCGTCTCCGTAAATGGTGGTCCGGTTGAAATCCCCCTGGGTCAGTCGTACGCAACGGCCGTCCTTCAGGTCTATGGCCGGAATGACTATCATGGAGCAACACCCTCTGAAAAATAAAAGGAACCCCTGTTGTCACAGAAATTCCCAAACGGGCCACCGTTCGGCGGCCCCTGACGCAACTACTACAGACCGGGAAAGGTCTCTAGGACCGCTTCGATCCCCTCATCCATCAATTCCTCGGCAGTCACCCAGCGTCCCTTCTCCCGGAAAAAGGCTCCCAGTTGAAACACATCCTCCATCAGCGAACTTTGCGTCTTGTCGAAATGGCCCCGCCAGACCAGCGCCCCGTCACTGACCCGCAACAGGTGCAGGTCAAAGGTGACCGATGCCGGTTGTTCCACCGTATAGGCAACCCCCTTCCGCTCCCGGAAACGGTATACATAGCCGACCACAACGCCTTCGGCCTCCAGTTCACGGCCCACCTCGCTCAACACCTGGCGGAGGGGCATCTTGAGGGAACTGGCCGACACCCGCTGGAAGACGCCGGCGACCTTCTCCCCGGACATAAAGGCCGCCTTCGGCTTCTGCCTGTCCAATTGGGCAAGGAAGAGTCTTTCCATCACCTGTTCCGGGTTTCCCGACGATCTTTGGGCATGGATGATTGTCCCGCAGAGGGGACAGTGAACGACATCGTCGGCCGCATCTTCAGGCAGGATCTGCTGAAAAGGCACCACGGCGATCCGGTCGAACCGGACCTTCCCGTCCGGAGCGGCGACAAGGCCGGAATCCCCGCGGTAATGACACCCCCCAAGGACGGGAAGCAAAAGAGAGCAGAAAAATGCACCGACGATCAGCCGGCGAAAAGAGGACGACATTCCGATGATCACGACCTCCTTGTCCTGGATGGCTGAAGGCTCCCCTGATCCTGCAAAAGAACGACACACCCTCCGCCGCTCCCGCTTCCACTCTCTTCGGGATTCAAGCCTCCAGGGAACCCTTGGTAGACAGGACACCCTCAATTCGTCCGTCGAGCGCACTCGCCTCTCTAAAGGCACGAGCGAAGGCCTTGAAAATCGCCTCCGCCATATGATGGCCGTTCGTACCATAGATGAGGTTGATGTGCAAGGTTATTCCGCTATGATCCGAAAAGGACTTGAAAAATTCCCTCAGCAGGGTCGGGTCGAACTGGCCGATCCGCTGTTCTCCCAGTTCGGCACGCCAAACCAGATAGGGCCGGCCGGAGAGGTCCATCACGACGCCGGCCAGGCTCTCATCCATGGGGACCACTGACGATCCATACCGTCCGATCCCTTTTCTTTCCCCCAGGGCCTTCTTCACCGCCTGGCCGAGACAAATCCCCACATCCTCCACCAGGTGGTGATCGTCGATGGCGGTATCGCCCTGGCTCTTGACCGTCAGATCGAACAGGCCGTGCCTGGCAAAGAGGTTCAGCATGTGGTCCAGGAAGGGGACCGATGTGTCGATACGCCCCGCCCCTCGCCCGTCCAGATCAATGGTCACGGAAACCTCCGTTTCCGAGGTCTTTCTTTGAATGGTGGCCTTGCGCATGGACGCCTCCTGGTTCAGATGACCTTGTTCAAAGGGTACTCGATGATCCCCTCGGCGCCCGCCTCTTTGAGGAGCGGGATCAGATCCCGGACGACATTCGCGCCGACAATGGTCTCCACGGCCAACCAGTCCGCCGAATGGAGGCCGGAGACCGTCGGGGCCTTCAGGGAGGGAAGCCGCGCGATCAACCGTTCGAGATTTTCACGCGGAACGTTCATCTTGAGTCCCACTTTTCCTATCGCCTCAAGGGAACCGTTGAGCAGCATCCGGATCTGTTCGATTTTCTGCCGTTTCCAGGGGTCTTCCCAAGCCCGGCGGTTGGCGATCAACTTCGTGTTCGTCCGCATCAGTTCATGGACGATCTTCAATTTGTTCGCCCGGAGGGTGCTGCCCGTCTCCGTCACTTCCACGATGGCGTCCACCAGCCCCTCGACGACCTTGGCCTCCGTCGCCCCCCAGGAAAACTCGACGTGCACGTTGATGTTGCGCTCGGCGAAATAGCGCTTCGTGAACCCCACCAGCTCCGTGGAAATCCGCTTCCCTTCCATGTCTTCCAGTGTCTTGACGGGCGAGTCCTCCCGCACCACCAGGACCCAGCGGGCCTGGCGCGTCGAAACCTTGGAATAGACCAGATCCTGGATGGCCACGACATCCGACTCGTTTTCCGTGATCCAGTCCTGCCCCGTCAGCCCCAGATCGAGCGTGCCGTCCTCGACATAGCGGGACATCTCCTGGGCGCGGACCAACGAGCAACCGATCTCCTCGTCGTCGATATCGGGAAAGTAACTCCGGCTGTCATAGGTGATGTGCCAGCCGGCCCGCTTGAACAGATCCACCGTAGCGACTTCCAAACTCCCCTTGGGAATTCCCAATTTCAGCTTATTCATTTATACACTTCCTTCGGATCAAAAACCGGTTCCCCGACGGTGACGAACCCTCCGTCGACTTTTTTCCTATAAAAACAGGACCGGTGTCCCGTATGGCAGGCCGCATCGCCGATCTGCCGCACCTTCAACAGGATCGTGTCCTCATCGCAATCGAGCCGAATTTCGCTGACCAGTTGAACATTCCCGGAACTCTCCCCCTTCAGCCAGAGGCTCTGCCGGGAGCGGCTCCAGTAGGTTGCCTTTCCGGTCTCCAGCGTTTTGAGCCACGATTCCCGGTTCATGTAAGCCAGCATGAGGACCTCGCCGGTCTCCTGGTCCTGTACCACGGCGGGAACCAGTCCCTCCCCCTTGTCAAAATTTGGTTCTATCATGTTGCTCCCTCGTCATATTTTGCGGTCGTCCTACGGCCGTTGACCAACCAGTTCAACCCACCCGCAGGCAGACCGGGCATGATAATTGAATAAATGCCATTAAGCAAGCTTTTTTTCCCCTTGCGGTGCCACAGAGTTTCAGCTTGCCTACCGACTGGGGATATGTTACAAAACGACCCACATGAAGGGCTGTAAAATGGGCAACGTCGGTGGTTTGTTCTGTTGATTTTTTCCCAAAACGCGTCCGCTCCTTAGTAGGACCTGTACAATATCCCGGATGTTCAGGAGGTTCGGCGATGTCATTGTTAATCGGAGGCATTGTATCAGTCATCCTCGGCGTCATCGGTTTTTCCATCTGGTGGGCTGAGTTCATCGATATCCTACAGGGTGGGATACCGATCCTGTTGATCCTAGGGGGAGTTCTTGCAGTCTATGTCGGACTGGATGCCATGCAGGACAGAATGCGGGAAGAGAGACAAAAGCAGGAAGAGAAGCTGGAAAAGGCACGGGAAGAGATCCAGCAGGTCAAGGCCCAGTCGGAGCAGTATCGGGAAGAAATCGAAAAGCTGAAAGAACAGGCCCGAAAAAATTCTCCTTGACAGGGACGACAAAATCCAATAGTGAAGCGCCAGTTTTAAAGCAACGAATGGAGCAGGAATAAAGTGTTTCAGTCTTTAGTTCGATTCGACATTACCCATATCCCCTTCGATAACTATATGTATTGATGCCTGCTGTCCGTCTTTACCGATGGGCAAGCAGGCGCCTTCCCCAAAAATTACCCCTTAATCACTATCCCCATAACGAACCGCAGGTGCGGTCATAGCCCCCAAAGGGAGATCCGTCACATGTTTTATGTCATCGACAATTTTTATTATTTTCCCTCTTCGCTTTACGCCTACCGATGCCTGTCCTCCCTTCGCGGCGAGGGTGGACAGGGCGCTGCTTTCCATTGCCAGGCCGTTTCTACAGGGCATAATCGGGTTGAACAGGGTGAATAACCCGATAGCAGGGCACACGGCATGTACAGGGAGATTTTTGAATATTCAGTTTCTCGATATAAACATTGTCTTCTTTGGAAGTAAAAGGAGGTTTTAATGAAAAAATCAAGGTATTCTGCGCTTCTCGTCACTTCTCTATCCCTGTTTGGCTTGATGCTTTCCGGTTCTTTTGCAGCGGCGGCAGCGCCGGTCAAGCAAATCAAGTTGAACTATTCGGTTTTCTTTCCGGCCCCCCATATCCATAGCCAATTGGCCGTCGAATGGGGAAAAGAACTGGAAAAGCGAACCAACGGCAGGGTCAAGGTTGATGTATTGCCGGGCGGAACGCTGACCCCGGCCGATAAATGTTACGACGGCGTCGAGAAGGGAATTTCCGATCTGGGCATGTCGGTCTTTGCCTACACGAGGGGGAAATTTCCCTTGACCGAGGTCGTTGACCTGCCCTTGGGGATCAAAAGCGGTGCGGTGGCCACAAGGTTGATCAATGAGTACTACAAAAAATTCAAGCCGAAGGAATTGGACGGCGTAAAGGTGATGTTTCTTCATGCCCACGGCCCCGGACTGCTGCACAGCAAGACGCCGGTCAACCGGCTGGAAGATGTCAAGGGGATGAAGATCCGCTGCACCGGTCTGGCCACGAAGATCGTCGCCTCTCTGGGGGGCACCCCGGTGGCGATGCCCATGGGCGAGACCTACGATGCCCTGAGCAGGGGCGTCGTCGATGCCTCCATGGCGCCGCAGGAATCGCTGAGCAGCTGGAAATGGGGAGAGGTCGTCAAATACACGACGGAAGATTTTGGCGCTTCTTATTCCACGGGCATGTTTGTCGTCATGAACAAGGGCAAGTGGAACTCCCTGCCTGCGGACATCCAGAAAATCATTGAAAAATTGAATGAGGAATGGATCGTCAAGTCGGGCAAGGCCTGGGATGACATCGACAAAGAAGGCCGGGAAACCACTCTCAAGCTGGGAAACAAAGTCATTCCTCTGGCGAAGGACGAAAATGAGCGGTGGGCAAAGGCCGTTCGTCCTCTCCTTGATGAATACGTAAGCAACATGAAAGCGAAGGGATTGCCCGGCGATCAGGCGCTGAAGTTTTATCTGGAGCAACTGAAAAAACAGCGATAAAGACATTGAGGAGAGGGGAAAGGGAAATCCCCCTCTCCTCTCCTCAATAGCGGTGCAGCGCCGGAAAGGCATCAAGAAGGGGTCATTCATGAACGGATTTTTGAGGGCAGTGGAGCAGATCGGCAAGTTCCTGAATATCGTTGCAGGAATCAGCTTGATCTTTCTCATGTTGCTGACGATTGTCGATGTGATTTTAAGGGGATTCGGCAGACCGATGGTCGGGACCTACGAATTGGTGGCCTTTTCGGGGGCCATCGCCATCGGACTTGCGATGCCCCGTACCGCCCTGTTGCGGGGACATATCTACGTCGATTTCCTGATCGCCAAGTTTTCTCGAACCGTGCGAGATCTCTTCAACTTCGCCACCCGCGGCCTCGTGTTTATCCTTTTCGCCCTTGCGGGATGGAACCTTTTGAAATTCGGATGGGACTTGCAAAAATCGGGAGAGGTTTCGCTCACCCTTCAGATGCCTTTCTATCCCGTCGCATACGGGGTCGGCATCTGCTGTTTCGTTCAGTGCCTGGTCGTCATTTGCGATATTATCAAGATCCGGGGAGGTCAATACGATGAATGAGGTTGTGATCGGGCTTCTGGGCCTCGCATCGCTGTTGGTCCTTTTCCTCACGGGCATCGAGCTCGGCTTTGCCATGGCATTGGTCGGGTTTATCGGCTTCAGCATTATCGTCTCGCCGGTGGCCGCGATGAACCTGCTCGCCAAAGACATTTTCGATGTCTTTGCTTCCTATGGCTTTACCGTCATCCCCCTGTTCATCCTGATGGGTCAGATTGCCTTCAATGCGGGGATCGCCAAGCGCTTGTACAATGCCTCCTACAAATTTATCGGCCATATCCCCGGCGGGATGGCGATGGCCACCGTCGTGGGGGCAACGGCGTTCAAAGCCATTTGCGGATCATCGCCGGCGACCGCCGCCACGTTCGCGAGCGTGGCCATCCCGGAAATGGACCGCTATCGCTATGACAAGAAACTCTCGACGGGCATCGTCGCTTCGGTAGGCACTCTGGGCATCCTCATGCCTCCCAGCGTCACGCTGGTGGTATTCGGAATCATTACCGGACTGTCCATCGGCAAGCTCTTTTTGGCCGGGCTCATTCCGGGCCTGATCATTGCCACTTTTTTTATTGCCATCATCTACGGCTGGTGCAAGATCAACCCCCTGCTGGGGCCGCAGGGGGAAAGATCGACCTGGCGGGAGAGGTTCGCTTCCCTTCCGGAAATCGGCATCGTCGTTCTGATCTTCCTGATGATGATCTTCGGGTTGATGAAGGGCCTGTTTACCCCGACGGAAGCGGGAAGCGTGGGCACCGGTTTGGTATTGCTCATCTCGCTTATCAGAAGGGATCTCAATTTCAGAGGCTTCGTCAAATCGGTCGCCGAATCCCTGAAAACGGCCTGCATGGTCTTGATGCTGATCGCCGGCTCCACCATCCTGGGCCATTTCCTTGCGGTGACCAAAATCCCGATGCTCGCCGCCGATTGGGTCACGGGACTGGCGCTCAACAAGTACGTCATCATGGTGATCATCAGCCTCATCTACCAGACCGGGGGATCCTTTATCGACGACCTGGCCTTCATGATCCTGGCCACGCCGATTTTCTATCCGGTGATCATGAAACTCGGGTTCGATCCCATCTGGTTCGGCATCATCATCGCCATCACGGTGATGATCGGGGTCATCATCCCCCCGGTGGCGATGAATGTGTTCGTCGTCAAAAACATCACCAAGGTCCCGTTCAACACCATCTATAAAGGGGTTTATCCCTTCCTGATCAGTCTGATCGTCTGCGCGGCGCTGCTCTTCGTCTTTCCGCAACTGGCCACCTACCTGCCGAGCCATCTGATGAGGTAGGGGATGGGGAGGCGCCATCGGCGCCACCCCCGAATCCTCAAGGATGGATACCAGCCCCATGCTCTCCGGGCAGACCGCCGGAAGCAGGGGCAGTCGGCGTCACGATCGCCCTCAAATGAGATTTATTTGATCTTCTGGATATCACCCTCCTTGCCGACCACCACCAGGACTTCGCCGTCCTTGATGACGAAATCGGCCCGGGGGACCATGCTCAGTTTGTCGGAAACGATATCCCGGATGGCGATGACGTCGATATGATAGCGGCTGCGCAGCTGCAATTCGGCGAGCGTCTTGCCCAGAAAGCTGTTCGGGGGCGCCATCTCGAAGATCATGTATTCCCCGGACAGGGGGAGATAATCAAGGACGTTCGGCGAGATAAGGCTTTTGGCGACCTTGTGGGCGATCTCCTTTTCGGGAATCAGAACTTCCGTCGCCCCGACCTTTTCCAGGATCAGTTTGTGTTCCTCGTTGGGGGCCTTGACGATGATCGTTTTGACCTTCATCTGTCGAAAATGGAGGGTGATCAGGGTGGCGGCCGCCAGATCCTCTCCGAAGGAGATGATGCAGACATCGTCCTCCTGGATGCCGATCTCCTCCATGATCGCCTTGTCCGTCCCGTCGGCCTGGATCGCCTTGGTCGCGCAATCCCTCACCCGCTGAACGGACTCCTTGTTCTTGTCGATCGCGACCACCTCGAAACCGCTCTCGTAGAGTTCCCTGACGATGTTGGAACCGAAGATTCCCAATCCCACGACGACCACCCGCTGCTGCATGGCTGACTCCTCCTTTTACTTCTGCGACGAAGGTCGCTTGATGCAAAATTATCAAACATTCAAGAACGGCTAACCGACCATGACGGACTCTTCGGCGTATCTGACCTTTCTTTTCTTCTCGGCAAACCAGGAAAAGGCCAGGGCCAGGGGCCCCACCCGGCCGGCGAACATCATGAGGACGACGGCCAGTTTCTGGGCGTCGTTGAGCTTCGCCGTCGCCCCCATGGAGAGTCCCACGGTCCCGAAGGCCGAGATGGTTTCGAAGAGATACTCGACAAAAAGGGCGCGGTTCTGCTCCGGAACCATCCCTTCGTTCTTCCCGAAGATCAGCAGCAGCGAGGTGATCAGGCAGATGGAAAAGGCGGCCGCGAAGATGATGGCGATGGTCCTTCCCAAGACCTCCCGCGGGATCTGCCGGTTCATCACATTGACCCGCTCGTTACCCTTCAGCCGGTTCCAGATGATCAGCAGCAGGAGCGTGAAGCTCGTCGTCTTGATCCCGCCGCCGGTGGAGCCGGGCGAGGCCCCGATGAACATGAGGATCATCATCACGAGGATCGTCGCGTTCGTCAATTTCCCGATATCCACGGTATTGAAACCGGCGGTCCGGGGCGTGATCGACTGGAAGAGGGAATCGAGCAACTGCGTGGGCCAGGGAACCCCCTTGAGCATGCAATCCATCTCGAAGAGGTAGAATAGAACCGCCCCCGCCGCGATAAGGGAAGCCGTCGTCAGAAGGACCATCTTCGTATGAAGGGAAAGCCGCTTGCGCACCCCCCGGAGCAGGTCGATGACCTCCAGTTGGACGATGAAGCCGATCCCTCCCAGGACAATGAGTCCCATCACCGTGAGATTCACCAGCCAGTCCCCCCGGTAGGACATCAGGTTGTCCGAGAAGAGCGAGTAGCCGCAGTTGTTAAAGGCCGACACGGCATGGTAGAGGGCGTGGCAAAAGGCCGTTGCCGGGGGGAAATCCTGACAAAAGCGAACGAACAAGAGCGCCGTCCCCGCCGCCTCGATGCAAAAGGTCAGCTGGAGAACCCCCTTGATGATGACGATAAAATCGCGGCGCGGCGTGTTCAGAAACGTGGTCTGGATGATCTCCCGACCCCGGAAGGAGATCCCCCGCCCCATCATTCCGAAGACGATGACGGAAAAGGTGAGGATCCCGAGGCCGCCGATCTGGAAAAGAACCAGCGTCACGCCCTGCCCGGCGAAGGAGAGGTCCCGCCCGATGTCGATGACGGTAAGCCCCGTGACGCAGACTGCCGAGGCGGAAGAAAACAGGGCATCCACGAAACTCAGGGAACGGCCGCCGGCCGAGAACGGCAGGTACAGGAGCACCGATCCCGCCAGGATCAGCAGGGCGAAGCTGAGGATGAAGATCCTGGGAGGCGTAAGATGCCGCGAAAGCCGGGTCCGAACCGGATGAAAGATGGTCATTGCCCGGGAGGCCTGACGGCCGTCCCACCCCACAATGCATTACGGCGCTGCCGGGACGTCATGTCCCCGCTCCCTTTTCACCCATCGTGCTTCCCCTGCGCCGCAGGAGAAGCAACGCCAGGAGACCGGCCCCCGTGGTGATGGCGGAATCCGCTACATTGAAGGCCGGCCAGTGATGGACGCCAATGTAGACATCGAGAAAATCGACGACCTCCCCGAAGCGGATCCGGTCAATCAGGTTGCCCAGGGCGCCCGCCAGGATCAAGGCCAGGGCAAAGACGAGCGACAGCTCCTTGATCCCCGTTTGCCGGAGATAGTGCAGAATCAGCAGAATCGCCCCCACCGTGACCGCCAGAAAGAAAACATAACGGAACGCAGGAGAAGCGGAGGCCAAAAAGCCGAAGGCGGCCCCGGGATTGCGCACATGAACGATATTGAAAAACCCGTCGATAAGCGGAAACCCCTCATGCAGTTTTAGCGTCGCAAGGATCCAGGCCTTCGTCGCCTGGTCCAGGAGGACCGTAAGCCCCGTGACCGCGATGAAGAGGATATTCTTTTTCGGCAAAGCGTATCTCTCCTACTTTTCCCGACCAGGCCCGTCGTCAAGGAAGCCCGGCCGATGCGATCTACAGATTCTCCAGGCACCGTTTGCAGAGGGTGGGATGCTCGGCGCTCGCGCCTGTCGTCTCGCTATAGATCCAACAGCGGTTGCATTTTTCCCCCTTGGCGCGCTCCACGGCGATGGAAAGGCCTGCCATCTCGGCGCTCTGATAGGCATCCCCCGGCAGCGGTCCGGCCACGATCCGGACATCGGAAACGATGAGCAGGGCCCGCAGATCTTCCCGGTGCGTCTCCAGAAGGGTCCGCAGCGGCTCCGGCGCGGCGAAAAGCACGGCGGCGTCGAGGGAATGGCCGACCGTCTTGTTCTGACGGGCGGTTTCGATCGCCTTGGCCGCTTCCCCCTTGACCTCAACGAGGGTCTTCCAGGTTTCGGCCAGCTCCGGCTGCAACCGTGCTTCGTCCACTTCCGGAATCTGAGTCAGATGAACGCTTGCCGCTTTCCCGGGATAGTCGGGCAGGGCCAGCCACACCTCTTCGGCCGTGAAGGTGAGCAGCGGCGCCAACAGCTTCACCATGGCCTCCAGGATTTCCTTCATCGCCGTCTGGGCGGAGCGGCGCGCCGGAGAACCCGCCTTCGAGGTATAGAGACGGTCTTTCAGGACGTCGAGGTAAAGGGCGGAGAGGTCTACGGTACAGAAGTTGTAGAGCGTCGTATAGACCATGTGGAACTGGTACTGTTCGTAGGCGTCGCGGACCCGGCGGGTGACCTCCTGGAGCCGGTGGAGGATCCAGCGGTCCATCTCCGCCATCTCGGCATGGGGCACGGCATCCTTGGCCGGGTCGAAGTCGTAGAGGTTCCCGAGGATGAACCGGCTGGTATTGCGGATCCGCCGGTAGGCCTCGACGAGCCTTTTCAGGATCTCTTCGGAGACCCGGATGTCCTCCGTGTAGTCCGCCGAAGCCACCCAGAGCCGGAGGATCTCGGCCCCGTACTGGTCGATGATCGTCTGGGATTCGATGACGTTCCCCACCGACTTGGACATCTTCTTGCCTTCCCCATCGACGACGAAGCCGTGGGTAAGGACGTTCCGGTAGGGCGCCCGCCCCCGGGACCCGACGGACTCGAGGAGCGAGGAGTGGAACCAGCCGCGGTGCTGATCGTTCCCCTCTAGATACATGTCCGCCGGGGAACTGAGCTGCGGCCGGTGTTCGAGAACGGCGGCGTGGCTGACTCCGGAGTCGAACCAGACGTCGAGGATGTTCGTCTCCTTCTTGAAGTCCGAAGCGTCGCATTTCGGACAGCGCGTCCCCGCCGGCAGCAGGTCTTTCGGCTCGCGCTCGAACCAGACATCGGCGCCGTGCTCGCGGACGAGACCGACCACATGGTCGAGGATCTCCTTCGTCATCAACTCGCTCTCGCACTCCTTGCAGTAGAACATGGTGATCGGCACGCCCCAGAGGCGCTGCCGGGAGATGCACCAGTCGGGGCGGTTTTCGACCATCCCGTAGATGCGGTCCCGTCCCCAGGAGGGAATCCAGGTCACCTGGTCGATGGCCGCCAGGGCCTTCTTCCGGAGGTCGTTTTTCTCCATGGAAATGAACCACTGCTCGGTGGAACGGAAGATGATCGGCTGCTTGCAGCGCCAGCAGTGCGGATAGGTGTGACGGAGTTCCACCTTCCCCAGCAAGGCGCCCGCCTCGGCCAGCTTGGCGATGACCGCGCCGTTGGCGTCGAAGACGAACTGGCCGGCAAAAAACTGCACGTCCTTGGTAAAACGGCCATTGTCATCGACGGGGGCGTAGTTGTCCAGACCGTACTTCATCCCGATCTCGTAGTCCTCCTGGCCGTGGCCCGGGGCGATGTGGACGCAGCCGGTTCCGGCTTCAAGGGTGACGAAGGGGGCCAGGATCAAAAGGCTCTCCCGGTCGATGAGCGGATGGCGGGCCTTGAGCCCCTCGACGGCTGAACCCGGGAACTCGGCAACCACCTCGTAGGGCTCGTCCTTCAGGCCGAAGGCTTCCCGGCAGGCGTCCAGCAAATCCTTGGCTACGATCAGGACCTCGCCCTTGATCTTCAGGGCCACGTAGAGCAGCTCCTCATGAAGGGCGATCGCCAGGTTCGCCGGGATGGTCCAGGGGGTCGTCGTCCAGATGACGACAGAGACCTTTTCGCCGGCCAGCTTCGGCACCCGCTCGGCGATCGCGGAGACCAGGGGAAATTTCACGTAAATCGACGGCGTCGTGTGGTCTTGGTATTCGACCTCGGCTTCCGCCAGGGCCGTTTTGCAGGAGGCGCACCAGTAAACGGGCTTCTTTCCCTTGTAGACGCTGCCGTTCAGGTAGAGCTTCCCGAACTCGGCGACGGTCGTCGCCTCGTAGTCGTAGGTCATCGTCAGGTAGGGGTTGTCCCACTCGCCGAAGACGCCGAGGCGCTTGAACTGCTCGCGTTGGATCCCCACATACCTTTCCGCGTAGGTCCGGCAGACGCGGCGCTTGTCGTTCTGGGACATGCCGGCCTTCTTGTCGCCCAACTCCTTGTCCACCTGATGCTCGATGGGCAAGCCGTGGCAGTCCCAACCGGGGACGTAGACGCTGTCGCGGCCCGTCATGTTCTTGGCCTTGATCAGGATGTCCTTGATGATCTTGTTGAGCGCCGTGCCCAGATGGATGCTCCCGTTGGCGTAAGGGGGACCGTCGTGGAGGATATAAGGCTTCCTCCCCTCGGCGTCCTTGCGGATCAGGTCGTAGAGACGCATCTCGCCCCAGCGGGCGAGCATCTCCGGCTCCCGCTGCGCCAGGTTGGCCTTCATCGGAAAATCGGTCTTCGGCAGATTCAAGCTTTCTTTGTAATCCATTTAGCGCGCTCCTCAAGAGTAAATATCGTTTCAAATAGCGGAGAAAGCTATCACAGATCCCCAGCCATTTCAAGCGCCTCTTTTCCCCGGCCCTCGGCCTTTCCGCTGGGCGTTCACAGATCGCACGCGACCTCGTCATCGTGACAGGACGGTTCCCCTACCGACACCCTACCGACACCCTACCTTTGACACCGGTCACTATCCATAGTTTAATCCGTCAGAGTGGATAAGACGATCGGGGTGAGAACGTCGCCGGCGGGTTCCGGCTTGTGCCGGAAGCACCGCTGCGCAGTTCCCCGTCGCCAGGAGGGGACCGGCAAGCGGCACTCCCGGCCAGCTCAGCACAACGGGTACGATCCATGGAAGCGGTCAGGGCAAAAGGGAATCTTCCGTCACGATCTGCCGGGAAGAATCGGCATCATCTTCCCGATCGCGTCTTTCACCTTGCGACTGTGCTGCTATTGGCGGTTCTCCTCCTCGCCGGGTGCTCCACCGAGGAGACGAAGGCGAAGCCCCCGGCCACGATACCGGTTTCTGCCGCAACCGCCCAAGAAAGGAACGTCCCCGTACAGCTCAAGACCATCGGGTCGGTCGAAGCCTCCCAGCGGGTCTCCATCAGGTCGCGCATCGGCGGAGCGCTGACCAGGATTGCCTTTCAGGAAGGGCAGGACGTACAACAGGGAAAGGTGCTCTTCCTCATCGACCCGCGGCCCTACGAAAGGGCCGTAGCGGCGGCCCTTGCCAACCTGGCCCGCGATCAGGTCCAACTGGCAAACGCGGAAAAAGAAGCCTTCCGTTACGGCGAGCTGAACAGGGAAGCGCTGGTCGCCAAGCAGCAGTACGATCAGGTGCTGACCGCCAGGGAGGTCCTGCGAAACACGGTCCGTTCCGATGAGGCCGCGCTGGAGGCCGCCCGTCTCAACCTCCAGTACTGTTACATCACCGCTCCCATCGCGGGACGCACGGGAGTCGTGACCGTCCATGTGGGGGATCAGATCGAAGCCGACGGCGCGGAGATGGTGTCCATCAATCGGATCACGCCCGTCAATGTGAATTTTTCCCTGCCCGAGAAGCACCTGCCGGCAATCCGCGCCTACGCCCTTGCCGGCAACCTTCCGGCGGCGGCAACGCTCCCCCATGATCCCGAAAAAACCTCCCCGGGGATCCTCAGTTTCATCAACAATGCCATCGATCCGGCCACCGGAACGATCCTCCTCAAAGCCACGTTTCCCAACACCGACAAACGGCTCTGGCCGGGACAATTCGTCAATGTCGCCCTCACGTTGACGGTCAGGCAGCGCAGCGTCGTCGTCCCCTCCCGGGCGATCCAGATGGGCCAGCAGGGGCCCTTCGTCTTCGTCGTGAAACCGGACCTCACCGTGGAGTCGCGCCCCATCGCGCCGGGGCAGGAAATCGACGGGGCGACGGTCATCGAAAAAGGGCTTCAGGCGGGGGAAACCGTGGTGACCGACGGCCAGCTCCGCCTCGTCCCGGGCGCCAGGGTCGAGATCAAAACGGTTGGCCGCGAAAAAAGGGGATCGCCGTCTCCATGAATATCTCCGCGCTTTGCATTCAACGTCCCGTCATGACCACCCTGGTCATGCTTGCCATCCTGTTTTTCGGGGTGATCGGGTACCGCTCGCTTCCGGTGAGCAACCTTCCCAACGTCGATTTTCCCACGATTCAGGTGACCGCCAACCTCCCCGGCGCCAGCCCCGAGACGATGGCGGCCGCCGTCGCCACGCCGCTGGAAAAACAGTTCTCGACAATCGCCGGCATCGACTCCATGACCTCGACGAGCAGCCTGGGGACGACGAACATCACGCTCCAGTTCGCTTTGCAACGCGACATCGACGCCGCCGCCCTGGACGTGCAGACGGCGATCTCGGCGGCCCAGCGTCAGCTCCCGGCGGAGATGACCACGCCGCCCTCGTTCCGCAAGGTCAACCCGGCGGATCAGGCGATCCTCATCATCGCCTTGACCTCTCCGACCCTGCCGCTCTATGCCCTCGATGAATACGGACAGACGCTGATGGCGCAGCGGATCTCGATGGTGAGCGGGGTCGCCCAGGTGCAGGTCCTGGGCACGCAGAAATACGCGGTGCGCATGCAGCTGGACCCCAATGCGCTGGCCTCGCGACAGCTCGGCATCGACGAAGTGAGCGCCGCAGTGAGCCGGCAGAATGTCAATATTCCCACCGGCGCCCTCTACGGACCCGATCGCGCCTTGACGATCCAGGCCGACGGGCAGATCGCATCGGCCTCGGCCTACCGCTCCCTGATCGTCGCCTACCGCAACAACCAGCCCGTGCGCTTGCAGGAGCTGGGAAAAGTGATCGACGGCGTCGAGAACGACAAGGTGGCCGCCTGGCTGGTCGATCAACGTTCCATCGCCCTGGCCGTCCAGCGGCAGCCGGGAAGCAACACCGTCGAAGTGGCAAGGAGAGTCCGGAACCTTCTCCCGGCCTTGCAGGAGCAGCTCCCGGCCTCGGTCTCGGTACACATCCTTTTCGACCGTTCCGAACCCATCCAGGAATCGGCGCACGATGTGCAGCTCACCCTGCTGCTCACCCTCGGCCTCGTCGTCCTGGTCATCTTTCTCTTCCTCAGAAACTTTTCCGCCACCCTCATCCCCAGCCTTGCCCTGCCGCTTTCCCTCATGGGAACCTTCGCCGTGATGCATGCCCTCGGATACAGCATGGACAACCTCTCCCTCATGGCCCTGACGCTCTCCGTGGGATTCGTCGTCGATGACGCCATCGTCATGCTGGAAAACATCGTCCGCCACCAGGAAATGGGCGAAGGGCTCCGGGAAGCGGCGCTGAACGGCTCGCGGGAAATCGGCTTCACGATCCTCTCCATGACGCTCTCCCTGGCGGCAGTCTTCATTCCCGTGCTGTTCATGGGCGGCATCCTCGGAAGACTGTTCCGGGAATTCTCCGTCACCATCGCCACGGCGATTCTCATCTCCGGCTTCATCTCCCTGACGCTCACCCCCATGATGTGCAGCCGGTTCATGCGGCCGCCCTCGGAGATCCGCCATGGGCGTCTCTACCTCCTGTCCGAGAGGCTCTTCAACGCCGCCCTCGACTTCTACAAGACGGGACTGCGCTGGTCCCTGTCGCACCTGATGACCGTCATGGTCTTCTCGGGAATGATCCTTGCCGCCACGGTCTATCTGTTCGCTACCCTGCCCAAAGGATTTCTCCCCAGCGAGGACACCGGGCAAATCAATGCCTTCACCGAGGCGGCGCAGGGAACTTCCTTCGAACTGATGAAGGACCATCAACAGGCGGTGGCGGCGATCGTGCGGCAGGACCCCAACGTCAGCCTGTTCATTTCGAGCGTCGGCGCCGTCGGCACCAGGGGGAGCAACAACGGGGCTTTGTTCATCCGGCTCAAGCCCCGTTCGGAACGGGAATTGTCGGCCGATCAGGTCATCGCCCAGCTGAGACGGAAAGTGGCGGGCGTGCAGGGAATGCAGGTGTTCCTCCAGAATCCGCCGCCGATCAATCTCGGCGGACAGCTCACCAAGAGCCCCTATCAGTACAGCTTGTACGGCACCGATACGGAGGTCCTCTACAGCCAGGCCCTACTCATGGAACAAAAGATGCGGGGGGTCCCGGGTCTCACCTCCGTGACCAGCGATCTGCAAATCAAAAATCCCCAACTGAATCTCAAGATAGACCGGGACAAGGCGGCGACGCTGGGAGTCACGCCGGAGCAGATCGAAACGGCGCTTTTCACGGCCTACGGCACCCGGCAGATCTCCACGATCTACACGGCAACCAATCAGTACCGTTTGCTCATGGAACTCGCGCCCGAATTCCAGCAAGATCGGAGCGGGCTTTCCCTTCTCTACGTCCGCTCGTCGAACGGGAATCTGGTGCCGCTCGACTCGGTCGCCGCCAGCGAACCGGGATACGGCCCCCTGGCGGTGAACCACACGGGCCAGCTCCCCTCGGTGACCCTCTCCTTCAACCTGGAACCGGGCGCTTCCCTGGGAACCGCCGTCTCCGCAATCGAGAGGCTGGCCGCAACCACGCTTCCCGCGACGGTCAGCAAGAGCTTCCAGGGGACGGCGCAGGTCTTCCAGTCCTCGCTGGAGGGAATGAACCTGCTCCTCATCATGGCGATTCTCTTCATCTATCTGGTGCTCGGCATCCTTTACGAGAGCTTCATCCACCCGCTCACGATCCTTTCGGCCCTCCCCTTCGCCGGGTTCGGCGCGCTGGTCACCCTGCTTCTCTTCAGGATGGACCTCACCATCTATGCCTTCGTCGGCGTCATCATGCTCGTGGGCTTGGTGAAGAAGAACGGGATCATGATGGTCGATTTTGCGATCGAGGCGGAACGGAAGGACGGGAAGTCCCCCGCCGAGGCGATTTTTTCGGCCAGCGTGATCCGCTTCCGCCCCATCATGATGACCACGATGGCCGCGCTCATGGGCACGCTGCCCATCGCGCTCGGCCTCGGCGCCGGCGCCGAGTCGCGACGACCGCTGGGGCTGGCGGTGGTCGGCGGGCTGCTCTTCTCGCAATTCCTGACGCTCTATGCAACCCCTGTCTTCTATGTCCTCATGGCCCGGCTCCAAAGTCGCCTGGCAAAGAAATCCTCTCGCAAAGGCAATTGACAGGGGCCCGCCGTTTCTCTGCCTCCTCCACCCTTGGGCACGCCCTTTCCTTGAATGCACGACCAGTAATTCCGCTTCTAAAGCAAAGCGGTGGCAGGGTTGATGTCTTCATGGGGAAGGCGTCTGGGCATCGAGCGATATCCAATGAAAAGGCCCCCCGTCGTGAGCGGCGGGGGGCCTCCTGTTGTTCTCTATCCGTCTTGAAAGGCGGAAGACTTATCTCACATCCCCATACCGGGGTATCCGCCGCCGCCGGGAGGCAT
>JAKAFS010000111.1 GCA_021817825.1 Deltaproteobacteria bacterium
GTGGCTTTTCTCCCGACCACCATTTTCGAGTCCGACCGGGCAGGCAGGATCACCGCCATCAATCGGGCGGCATTGGAGACCCTCGGATATTCTCAGGAGGATCTGACGCGAGGCCTGCATACCCGGCAAGTCATCGCGCCCGAAGACCGCAAAAGGGCGGAAGAGGATCTTCGGCAGATGACGGCACAGGGGAGCAAGGGGCATTTTGAATACCTCCTGCTGAGGAAGGACGGAGGCACCCTGCAAGCGGACATTTTCGCCGCACCCATCGTCGAAAACAAAAAGATAGTGGGAGTCAGGGGGGCCGTCATTGATGTGACGGCCCGCAAGCGGGTAGAGGCGGAACTCCTCTGGAAAACGGCCTTTCTCGAAGCGCAGGTGGAAACGACCATCGACGGCATCCTGGTGGTCGACCACCGGGGACAGCAGATTCTCGCCAATCACAATTTCTACAAGCTCTGGAAAATTCCGCGCCGCCTGGAGAAGGAAAAGGATGACGCGCCCCTGCTCCGGCATGTCATGGGCAGCACCAAAGACCCGGAGGCCTTTCTCGGCAAGGTCAATTACCTTTACGCCCATCCGAAGGAGACGAGCCGGGATGAAATCGAGTGCCGGAACGGGACGGTCTTGGACCGTTACACCTCTCCCGTGTGGGGCCAAGACGGAACCTATTACGGAAGGATCTGGATCTTCCGGGACGTCACCCCCTACAAGCGCGCGGTTCGGGAACTTTTCGAGTCCCGGCAGTTCCTCACGGACATCATCGACTTTCTGCCCGATGCCACCTTGGCGGTCGACAAAAAGGGCAAGGTGATCGCCTGGAACCGGGCCATCGAAGAGATGACGGGCGTCAAGGCGGTCGATATGATCGGCAAAGGCCATTACGAATATGCCTTGCCTTTCTACGGAGTCAGGAGACCGATCCTGATCGATCTCGTCCTCGATCCCCTGCCGGGGATGGAACAAAAATACAACATCCTCAGGCGGGAGAGGACCGTCCTGGAAGGCGAGGCCTGCATCGCCGATCTGGGCGGAAAAGAAAAGGTCCTGTCCGGAAAGGCCAGCCTGCTGTTCGATTCGCAGGGAAAGATCGTCGGCGCCATCGAATCGATCCGGGATATCAGCAAGCGCAAGCGAACCGAGGAGGCCCTCGCCGAGGCAGAGCGAAAATACCGGGACATCTTCGAGCAGTCCGTGATAGGGATATTCCAGACAACGCCCGAAGGAGGCCTGCTCAATGCCAACCACGCCTTTGCCCGCATCCTCGGTTATGAGTCTCCGGAAGAGGTGCTCACGACGGTGCAGGACATGGGGCGACAGGTCTACCGACATCCTGAACAACGTCCCGATTTGCTACGGTCCCTCGATAAAGAAGGATCCGTCCTGGAACGGGAGATTCAGTTGGTCCGCAAAGACGGGGAAACGGTCTGGGTTGCGACCAGCGGGCGTGCCGTAAAAGGCGGCAACGGCAGGGTCCTCTATTACGAGGGAATGATTCACAATATCACGGACCGCAAGGCGCTGGAAACCAAGCTGCAACAAGCGCAGAAGATGGAGGCCATCGGCACGCTTGCCGGAGGAATAGCTCATGATTTCAACAATATACTAAGCTCCGTCATCGGCTATGCCGACTTGGCGCTCCGGGAGAACCCTCCTAACGACCGTTTCCGCTCCTATCTGGAGCAGATTTACGTGGCCGGCAAGCGGGCCGGAGACCTGGTGAGGCAGATTCTTGCCTTCAGCCGCCAAAACGACGAAAAACGGCGCCCCTTGCGGATCGTGCCGATCGTCAAGGAAACGTTGAAACTGCTGCGGTCGTCCCTCCCCTCGACGGTCCAGATCCGGCAGGAGATCCGGACCGACGCGGACCTGATTCTCGGCAATCCCGCCCATATCCATCAAATCCTGACGAATCTCTGCACCAACGCCGCCGAGGCGATGCGGGACCGGCAAGGCGTCCTGAAAGTCGCTCTGGCGGAGCGGGACATTCGCCCCAATGACCCTTTGGTCCGGCAAGGCCTGCCCTTGGGCAGGCATCTGAGCCTTTCGGTCAGCGATACGGGACGGGGCATTGCCCCGGAATGGGCGGAGCGGGTATTCGATCCCTTTTTCACGACCAAAAAGCAGGGAGAGGGGACGGGTTTGGGACTTTCCGTCGTACACGGAATCGTTAAAAGTTACGGCGGCCTGATTACCGTCCAGAGTGAGCTGGGCAGGGGAACGGACGTTCACATCTATCTTCCCCTCCTGCCGGAAAGGGACGGGATCGATGGAGGATGGGAGAGGGAGCCGATCAGGGGCGGAACGGAACGCATCCTTTTCGTCGACGACGAGAAACCGCTGGTTCTCTTGGGGAAAAAAATGTTGACCGGCTTGGGATACCAGGTGATCGGCAGGACGAAAAGCACGGAAGCCCTGAAGCTTTTTCGCGGCCAGCCCGCCCGGTTCGATCTGGTGCTCACCGATATGACCATGCCCAAGATGACGGGTCTGGAACTGGCACGGGAGCTGATGCGCATTCGCCCCGACCTGCCGGTCATCCTCTGCACGGGACACCGCGAAGGCATTACAGAAAAGTGGGCGAAATCCCTAGGCATAAAGGATTTGATCCTGAAGCCCATCCTCTTGCCGCAGCTGGCTGCATCGGTCAGACAGGCGCTCCAGGGGAATGAATCGCCGGGGAGGGAATAAGATGGCCAAGATCTTGATCATCGATGACAATCGATTCAATTCCGAAGCGCTGCGCGATATCGTGGTCAGCATGGGACACGAAGTGATCTGTGCCTCTACGGCCGCAGAAGGCCTCCGGACGGCCCTGGCACACCCTTTCGAAATCGTCTTTCTCGATGTGCAGCTTCCCGATGGCGACGGCCTGACCTTGCTGCCTCAGCTGCGGGCAACCCCTTTCGCCTCGGAAATCATCATCATCACGGGATTCGGCAGCCAGGACGGCGCCGAGCTGGCCATGAAAAACGGGGCCTGGGATTACATTCAAAAACCGCTGGAAAGAAGCCTGATCGAGCTGCCCCTGGTGCGCGCCCTCCAGTACAGAGAGGCCAGGCAGCAAAGAAAGGCGCCTCTCATCCTGAAACGGGAAGGCATTATCGGAAGCAGCCCCCAAATGGAAGCCTCTCTGCAACTCGTCGCCCAGGCAGCCGCCAGCGACGCCAGCGTCCTGATCTGCGGAGAGACGGGAACGGGCAAGGAACTCTTCGCCCAGGCCATTCATCACAATGGCCCCCGAGCCGAAAACCCCTTCGTCATCGTGGACTGCGCCTCCCTTCCCCCTACGCTGATCGAAAGCATCCTGTTCGGCCATGAAAAGGGCGCCTTCACCGGAGCGGACAGGCGGCGGGAGGGACTGATCACGTCCGCGGACGGCAGTACGCTCTTCCTCGACGAAATCGGCGATCTTCCCCTTTCGTCGCAAAAGGCTTTTCTGCGGGTCCTCCAGGAGCGCCGCTACCGCCCCTTGGGCGCCAAAGAGGAGTACAACAGCGATTTTCGAGTCATTGCCGCAACCAACCGAAACCTCGCCGCCCTGGTCCGGGAAGGTAAATTCCGGGAGGATCTCCTCTTTCGCCTCCGGGGAATCACCATCGAGCTGCCGCCCCTCCGCGAACGCCCCGCGGACATCAGGGAACTCACCTTTCATTACATGAACAGGATCTGCCTGCGCCAGGGAATGGAGCTCAAGGGGTTCTCGCCGGAGATGCTCGAAGCCCTCACTTTCTACGGCTGGCCCGGGAACGTTCGCGAATTGGTCAATGCCATGGAAAGTTCCATTGCCGCGGCGCTCGACGATCCCATCCTCTATCCCAAACACCTGCCGATGCACATCCGTGTCCATCTGGCCCGTCGCACCGTCGATAGAAAAGAAGAGACCTCTTTCCCCCCTCCGGAAATCGCCATGGAGTCGCTCAAAGCGCACCGCCAGGCCGTCTTCGCCCGGGAAGAGCGACAATACCTCGAAAAGCTGCTGCACCTGACGAACGGCCACATTGAAAAATGCTGCCAGATCGCCGGTCTGAACCGCGCCCGGCTCTACCAGCTCATCAAGAAACACGGTCTGGGAATTCTCCGCTCCCCGGGAGAAAAGGATTCCCCGTCCCCCCGTTCCTAGACCGATCGGGCGGCTCCCCATCCCTGTCCGCCGCCGGACGTTCCGCTTCACACCCTAGACCGGTTTCCTGAACAATAAATCATTTTCCCGACGGTCTGAAATAAACATACGCTTCCATTTTTTTCAGACCGATTCCGATCCAATCAGACGATTTTCCTCTTCCCTCCTGTGGCTCAAAACCATAACCGCTTATTAATATTGAACATATTTATTTTACCTGCCTGGCACAGGGATTGCCCTATATAACGGAAACAAAGAGGGAGACACATGGTGTGAACAGGCCACTTTTAATCTATACATCCCAGTCCGGCAGGACGGAAGAGAAGCTGCTCAAGGCCCTTGGCGAAGGGATTGTCAACCGCCCCATCGAGATCTGCCATACGGCGGATGCGTTGGAACGGAGACTTCGCAGACCCGTTTTCGATCTTGCGGCGGCAGTCCTGCTGGCGGCAAGCCATGCCGAGCTTCAACGGTTGATCTCCCTGCGGGAACTGCTGCGCGATATCAAAGTCATCCTGATCGCGCCGGACAGCCACCCGGAAACGATCGTCAAAGGGCACCTTCTCAAGCCGCGCTTTCTTTGCGAATGCGCAGGTGATTTGACAGAGGTTGCAGCCGTGCTGCAACGGATGGCCGTCAACAAAAAGCAACAGGAACGCCTGCCGCGACGTCCCGGCAGGCAAAAAGGACAAGAAGCAAAAAAGGCTTCGATAAATGCATTGGAGGAGGAACAAGCGCTATGAAGAAAAGAACATTGGGTTTTAAGCTGGTCGCAGGGGGTGTCATCGCGGTTCTGGTTCCCCTTTTGGTGGTGGGAATCTTTGCCGCAGTGAAGGCCTCGGGGGCGCTCGAAACGGCCGCCAAGGAGCGGGCCTTGGGAGGCACCAAAAAGCTCGCCGATCTGGTCCAGGAGACCATGGCCTTCGAGCTCAAGGTCGCCACCGTCCTGGCCATGAGCGGCGAGGCCGGTGAAGCCGCCAACGGCAACGCCGAACCATTGGGCAAGAAACTGGCGGAAACCGTCGCCAAGGTCGGCAAAGACTATGAAGCGATCGCCTTCATCGACGCCAACGGCAGCGTCGCCGCCGACGGCAGCGGGGGAAGCACGAAAGGAATTTCCCTGGCAGACCGCCCCTATTTTATCAAAGCCAAGGAGGGGAAGGCATCGGTCGGCGCAGTGGTGAAATCGCGGGTCTCGGGCAACCCGATCACGACGATCTGCGTTCCGGTGATGAAAGAAGGAACCTTTGGCGGCGCCTTGGCCATCATGATGAAGCTCGACAGCCTCGCCGAGAAGGTGACGGCCAAGATGGGTGAGACGGGGTACGGCTTCATGACCGACCAGACGGGCCTGCTCATCGCCCACCCGGACAAGGCGAATGTCCTCGCCCTGGATCTAAAGACAGTCCCAGGCATGGAGGCCATTACCAAGATGATGCTGGACAAGCAGGCGGGCGTCCAGGATTACGTCTTCAAAGGAATCGACAAGATCGCCGGCGTCGCCCCCGTGCCGTTGACCGGCTGGAGCCTCTGCATCACGCAGGATGCGGACGAGTTTCTGAGCGCCGCCCATGCGATCCGCAACTTCATCGTCGGCGCCGGCCTCCTTTTCCTCTCCCTGACCGTCCTGGCCGTGGTGATCTTCGCCGGAAGGCTCTCCCGGCCGATCCAGAACGCCGTGGATCAGATGGGCGAAGCGGCCAATCAGGTGGCCGCCGCCTCTACGCAGGTCTCTTCCGCCAGCCAGTCCCTGGCGGAGGGGGCCTCGGAGCAGGCGTCGGCCATCGAAGAGACCTCCTCTTCCCTCGAAGAGATGTCCTCCATGACCAAGCAGAACGCCGGCAACGCTTCCGAGGCGGACGGTCTCATGAAACAGACCAACGAGGTCGTCCGCAAAGCCAACGAGGGCATGGGCCACCTCACCCATTCCATGCAGGACATCACTGCCGCGAGCGAGGAGACGTCGAAGATCATCAAGACCATCGATGAAATCGCCTTCCAGACGAACCTCCTGGCCCTCAACGCCGCAGTCGAAGCGGCCCGGGCCGGAGAGGCGGGGGCCGGGTTCGCCGTCGTCGCCGACGAGGTGAGGAATCTTGCCATGCGGGCGGCCGAAGCCGCAAAAAGCACCGCCTCCCTGATCGAAGGAACGGTGAAGAAGATCAAGGAAGGCTCTGCGCTGGTCAACGAGACCAATGAGGCCTTCGGGCAGGTGTCCGCCACATCGGCCAAGGTCGGGGAACTGGTCTCCGAGATCGCCGCGGCCTCCAAGGAACAGTCCCAGGGGATCGACCAGATCAACAAGGCCGTTGCAGAAATGGACAAGGTCATTCAGCAGACGGCGGCCAACGCCGAAGAGTCGGCCTCCGCGTCCGAGGAGTTGAATGCCCAGGCGGAACAGATGAAGGGGATCTCCGCATCATTGAACGCGATCATCGGCGGAGCCGCGCAAAGCAGCCTGCCGGAGCAGAGGTTCGAACACCGGCTGAGCAAGAAGATCCACCCGACGGCGGCCTTTACGACGGCGGCGAAAAAAGCGGGCGCGGCGCTCGGCAAACGCCGGACCATCGTCGATCCGAAGCGGTTGATTCCTCTGGAAGAAGGACCGTCGGGAGAAGGACAATTCAAGGATTTTTAACGGCTTTTCTCTTTACATAGAGGCAGGGACCAGACCCCCCTCTGGCTCCCCGCCGGCTGCCTGGCCATCTGTTCCTTGCGGTGCAGATCGGCCAGGCGGCCGATCGCCGTCCGCTGCGCCTGGGCAGAACCGGTCCCCCGGGCGGGATTCCATCAGATAACCGACGGGCGCGCCCATGTCCCGGCTGACGATCTCTCGGCCCGGCAATCCACGGATTGCGTCCCCGCTCCTAAATGATTGTCAGGGAAATCAGGTCAGGCAACCGTCCAGGTCGTGGCCGTCGGCGTGTCCTTGAGGATGACCCCGCGCGCGGCCAGGGATTGGCGGATCTCGTCGGCCCGCGACCAGTCCTTGGCATCCCGGGCCGCCCGCCGTTCCGCGATCAGGGCTTCGACCTCCGCCAGGGCCACGCCGCGCTTGGCCGCTTCCCGTTCCCGGTCGAGACGGAGGTACGCCGCGGGGTCTTCCCGGAAAAGCCCCAGAACCGCGCCGGTTTCCCGGATGACCGCCTCCGCCTCGGCCAGCACCGGAGAAACGGTCCCGGCCTTGTTGCCGGCAAGAAAGGCGTTGAGAAGACGGACGGCCTCGAAGAGACAGCCGAGGGCGCGGGAGGTGTTGAAATCGTCATCCATCGCCTCGCGAAACCGCGCCCGGAGCGAGCCGATCTGCTCGCCCAGTTCCTGTTCCTGGGGAGAAGGTTCTGCCCCGGACCCGATGGGACCGGCCGCCAATAGCTCCCGGAGCGTCAGGAGCACGGCATAGAACCGGTCCATCCCCTGCCTCGCCTCGGCAAGGGCCACGTCGGAGAAATCCACCGGGCTCCGGTAATGGCTCTGGAGCAGGAAGAACCGCAGCACCTCGGGGTGGCACTGCTGGAGAATGTCCCGAATCGTAAAAAAGTTGCCGAGCGATTTGGACATCTTTTCATCGTTCACCCGGACAAAGCCGTTATGGACCCAGAACCGCGCCAAGGGCTTGCCGGTCGCCCCTTCGGACTGGGCAATCTCGTTCTCGTGGTGGGGGAAGACCAGATCTTCGCCGCCGCCGTGGATATCGAAGGTGTCCCCCAGATACCGCTGGCTCATGACGGAGCATTCGAGATGCCAGCCCGGCCGCCCGCCCCCCCAGGGGCTCTCCCACCGGGGCTCTCCCTCCTTGCTCGCCTTCCAGAGGACAAAGTCAAAGGGATTGCGTTTTTTCTCGTTTACGTCAATGCGGGCGCCGGCCATCATATCCGCCAGGGTCCGTCCCGAAAGCTTACCGTATCCGCTGAATTTTTCTACAGAATAATAGACATCGCCATCGACCTGATAGGCGAGCCC
>JAKAFS010000039.1 GCA_021817825.1 Deltaproteobacteria bacterium
TTGTTTTTTTCTTTTTTCCTCCCCCCCCCCCCCCCCCCAGGGACGACGGCCTTCGCGAGGGACGCATTGGAGATTTTTCGCCGCGAAAAATGTCCAGCGGGCCGGCGAAGCGCCTCGTCCCCAGACTTACCGCACCGTTTCCAGGCGGATATAGAAGATCGTCCCCTTGCCGGGAATCGATTTGACCCGGATCTTGCCGCCGTGCCCCCGGATGATCCGCTCGCAGACGGCGAGCCCCAGGCCCACCCCCCGCTCCTTGGTGGTGAAGAAGGGGGTGAAGATCTGTTTGAGGGTTTCACGGGGCATCCCCGCCCCGGTGTCCCGGATGGTGATGCCCACGGCATCGCCGGTGTCGCTTTCGATCCTTGAGGTCCTCACCGTCAGGGTGCCCCCCTCCGGCATCGCTTCGACGGCGTTGATGGCAATGTTCAGGATGACCTGGTGGATCTGTTCCTGGTCCATCGGGACGAGCGGCAGATGGGGATGGAGCTCCCAGTGGATGTCGATGCCGGCCGCCAGGCTGTTCGCCTCGATGAGGGCCAGGGCTTTTTCGATCACCGCGTTGATCGGCCGCGGCCTCAGCTCCGGCGAGTAGGGGCGGGCATAATCGAGAAACTGGGAGACGACGCGGTTGAGGCGATTGACCTCCTGGGTGATCACATCCAGGAGGTTCTGCTGCTCTTCGCTGACGGCTTCGGATCTGAGGATCTGGGCGGCCCCCTTGATCGATCCCAGGGGATTGCGGATTTCATGGGCGAACACGGGCGCCATCTTTTCCAATAAGAGCGCCTTTTCCCGTTCCAGCTTTTCGTCCAGGTCGAAGGGCGAGGTGAACACGTCCTTGATTTCGGGAGCGAGCCGGGTGAACAGCCGCTTCAGGACGACCTGGAAAGGTCCGACGGCGATCATGATCAGAAAGGAGACCATGAAGACGAGCAGAAACGGCGGCGCCGGTCCCGGGCTGAAAAAACCGATCACGAGGTAGAACAGGACCGTGGTAAAAAGGGCGACGATCAGGATGACCAGGGCGCGGGTCATCAGGTCGTGGAGTTCCGTCAGGTGCGGGTGGACGATCATGATCAGGATGAAGTAGAGCATCCCGGCGATGATCAGGTTGAACAGCGGTGGGAGGGTATAAGTTGCGATCGCCGCCGTGCAGGCGATGATGAGATAGACGAGCCGTTTTTTCTCTGCCCCGGCCGCCTTTTTTCGGGCATGGAGAATGAGCGACAGATAGCAAAAAAGGAGCGCGGCATCGGCATAGAAATAAATGAGACTGACGATGTGCGGCCATCTTCCGAGGGGGGTGAAGAGCAACGCCGCCAGCCCGAGGGCAAACAGGGCGGTCGTGCGGATGTCTCTCTTTTTGACCAGGGTCTGTCCCGGGAAAAGGTCGCGGGAAAAATGGATCGCCAGTGTCGGGATGGCCACCAGACCCAGCAGCTCGATGAGCCTCCAGGCGGCGTGGGGGAAAAACTGGTTGAAAAAGGTTCCTCCCTTGTGAAAGGTGATGGCCACGCAGAGAGCGGCAAAGGAGAGATGCAGCGGCTCCCGCTTTTTGTTGATCATCAGCGCGACGGAAGCGGTGATCCCCACCGCCATCAGCATGAAAATTTCCATGGTTTTCCATAGCCCAGTCCCCGGCAGGATGTCAAGGAGCCTTAGGGAACCTGAAAAGGCGCAACGGCACTGCGTAGCAAACTTCGCACCTGCGCTCGCCGCTTCGCACCCCCCGGTCCTTTTCGCCTGCCGGCGGTCATGCTCGCTGGAGGGTTGCTCATCCATAACTGTCTGTGCTAAGAGGATTTTTCTTCAGAGTGCCGGGATTGAGATGTTTTGGCATGGATGATGCTCAGACCCGGTGGATTGACGGCCTTCGCCGCAGAGAACATGGGAAGGGATGACAAAGGATGGACGAGAAAAACATAGGGGTGGTCTTCCCCGGCCAGGGCGCCCAGCGGGCAGGGATGGGGCAGGACTTCTGCGAGGGGATTGCCGAGAGCCGGCAGGTCTTTGAAGAGGCGGCCGACGTCCTCGGTTGGGATGTGGCGGGCCTCTGTTTCACCGAAGACGAGCGCCTCAATCTGACGGAATACACTCAGCCCTGCATCGTGACGACCGAGATCGCCATGCTGCGCGGCCTCACTGCCCGCTACGGCCTTCGCCCTTCCCGGTTCGGGGGCCATAGTCTCGGCGAATGGACGGCGCTGGTCGCCGCCGGTGCGCTCCCCTTTGCGGAGACCCTCCGGATTGTCCAGGAGCGCGGACGGCTGATGCAGGGGGCGGTGGCGCCGGGCGTGGGGGCCATGACGGCCCTGATCGGCGAAGACCTCGCTCCCGAAAAGATCGAACCGCTCCTCGGCGGCCTGGCAGTAGATGTGGCCAATATCAATTCCTCCCGCCAGATCGTGCTCAGCGGTGAGGCGAACGCCGTTGCCGAGGCCGAATCCCGGCTCGGTGCGGCCCTGGCGGACCAGCCCGCGCTGCGGTTCACCCGGCTCAATGTCAGCGCCCCTTTCCACAGCCGCCTGATGGAACCGATCCTGGAACCTTTTGCCGACTTGCTTCGCGACCTGGGCCGCAGGCTCGATCCCGTCGCGGCGACTGCCGTCACCTCGAATTACCGCGGCGGTTTCCACAGCGGCTCCGCCGACGCGATCCGGGAGGCCCTGGTGCTCCAGATCAGCCATGCCGTCCGGTGGCAACAGAATATGGCCGTACTGGCCGAAAAGGCCGGGACGATCCTGGAGATCGGCCCCGGACGACCGTTGAAGAGTTTCTTCCGGACCATTGGCGTGGATTGCCTTTCCGTGACGACCCTGGCGTCGGCGGAACGGGCCTTTGCCGGTACGGAAGCCGAATAGACAAGGAGCGGTGTGATGGATTTCAATCTGAACGATGAACAAAAACAGTATCTGGAGACGGTACGGCGCTTTGTCGGCCGGGAGATCATTCCCTGTAGCATGGCCCTGGAGAAGGCGCACACCTTCCCTTTCGAGATTATCCGCAAGGCCTGGGATCTGGGGATCCTGAACCTCTCCATCCCGGAGCGGGTCAAGGGGTATGGGATCGACCTGGTTTCGACGGCCCTCATCATCCGCGAACTCTCCTACGGGGACAGCGGCATCGCGACCTCGGCGATGTGCAACGATCTGGCCAACGCCGTGATCGGGATGCACGGCACCGACGCCCAGCAGCAGGCCTATCTTTCCCCCTTCGTGGAGCGGCCGCTTTTGGCCTCTTTCTGTCTGACCGAGCCCAACGCCGGGTCCGACAACAGCGCCATGACGACGGTCATCCAGAAGGGGAAGGATGGAAAATACCTCCTCAACGGGACGAAGTGCTTCATCACCAACGCCTCCTTCGCCTCCCAATTCACCGTCTTCTGTAAAGTGGGAAAGGCCGCTTCGCCCTTCATCGCCTGCGTCGTCGTTCCGGCCCTCGCGGTCGAGCCGGAAACGGCCGAGACCGGGTCGCTCGCCTGCCGCGAGATTCCGCTGCCCTGCGGGGGCAGGATCGTGACCGGCAAACCGGAGGACAAACTGGGACAGCGACTTTCCAACACGGCGACCGTTTCTTTCGAAGATGTGGTCATCGAGCCGGATCAGGTCATCGGCGACCGCCGGCTCGGGTTTCAGTACCTGACCGACGTCCTCGACTACGCCCGACCCATGGTGGCCGCGATCGGCGTCGGGATCGCCCGGCGGGCCCTCGATTTGACCCTGGCCTATACCCGGGAGCGACGTCAGTTCGGCGAGCGGATCTGCGATCTGCCCGTGGCCCGGGAAAGTCTGGTGACCATGTGGAAGAAGATCGAGACCGCGGAAATGGCCCTCATGAAGGCCGCCTTCCTGGTCCAGGAGGGGGCTCCGGATCGGGGGGTCTACGCGTCGCTCGCCAAGAACCTGGCGGCCGAGGCGGCCATCTTCTGCACCGCCGAGGGGCTTCACCTCCACGGCGGCTACGGGTTCACCGGTGAGTACGAGATTTCCAAACTGATTCGTGACGCCCAGATCATCGACATCTACGAAGGGGTCCGGGAGGTCCAGAACATGATCATCGGTCGGGAGTTGGCGTAAATGCTTTATCTGCACGGTATCGGCCATTTTCATCCCGAAAACGTCATCACGAACCGGTTCCTCGAGGAACTGGAGATCGGGACCGACGAGGCCTGGATCATGGAACGGGTGGGAATCCGCGAGCGGCGAACTTGCCTTCCCCTCGACTACCTCCGGGAGACGAAAAACAAGGATCCCCGGATGGCCCACGAGGTGAGTCTCTACAGCAACGCCCAGATGGCCGCCCGGGCGGCGGGGATGGCTTTGAAGAGGGCCGGGCTGACGCCCGCAGATATCGGCCTGGTCATTTCGGGGAGCAGCATTCCCCACCGGACCACCCCGGCGGAGGCCTCCACGGTCGCGGCGGAACTGGGGATCGACGCCCCCTGCTTCGATCTCTGTTCGGCCTGTTCGACCTTCGGGATGCAACTGGACATGCTCAACCGGATGGCGGCCGAGAAGATGCCGCCCTTTATCCTCACCGTCCAGCCCGAGGGGATCACCCGGGCCGTCGATTTCAGCGACCGGTCGTCGGCGGTGCTCTTCGGCGATGCCTGTAGCGCCGCGGTCGTTTCGCACTCGGTGAAGGCGAAGGTCTCGGTCGTGACGACCAACTGCGGGTCCAATCCCGCCGCCTGCGAGAAGGTGACGATCCCCTTTGGCAGCCATTTCCGCCAGGACGGTCATGCCGTCCAGGGGTTCGCCATCAGGAGGACGAACGAATCCCTGGCGGAGCTGAAAAAGGAATTGCCGGCCGGGCGTCCTTTTCGCTTCATCGGCCACCAGGCGAACCTGTCGGTGCTCCGGACCGTTTGCGAACGGGCGGGGATTCCCGAGACGCAGCATTGGCACAATGTGACCGACTTCGGCAATACCGGGAGTTCCGGGGCGCCTGCCGTCCTTTCCGCCCACTGGGAGGAGCTCGAACCGGGAGACTATGTGGCGATCTGCCTGGTCGGGGCGGGATTGACCTGGGCGAACCTGATACTGGCCGTGGAGGAGGCAACGTGACCTACGATGAATTCAAGAACCGCTCGCACTTCGGCCTGGAAGAGCTGATCGCCTTTGCCTACGGGACGCTCGTGGAGGACCCGCCGGCGGGCTTCGCGGCCCGCCTGCCGGCCCCCCCTTTCCTGATGCTCGACCGGATCCTGGAAATCAGCGAAAACGGCCGGCAGGGCAAGATCGTCGCCGAATTGGATATCCGGATGGACAGCTGGTATTTCCAGTGCCATATGCCCGGAGATCCGGTCCAGCCCGGCTGTCTGGGCGTGGATGCCATCTGGCAGCTCCTCGGTTTCTACTGCGTCTGGCGGGGCGCGATCGGCGCCGGTCGGGCGCTCGGCTGCGGGGAGGTTGCCTTCAGCGGCCAGGTTCGGCCTTTCAACCGCCTCGTGCGCTACGAAGTCGATGTCCGGCGCTATACCCAACTCAAGGAATCGGGGGCCAGCATCGTCATCGGAGAGGGACGGGTGTACGTGGACGGCGAGGAGATCGCCGAGGTTCACGATGCCCGGACCGGGATCTTCCAGGGGATCGCCTATCCCGACTATCCGCGCCGGTCGAAAAACAGCGTCGGCGGCAAGCTGGGTAAGTAGTGGGGCGAGACGCTTCGCCGGTCCGCTGGACATTTTCGAAGCGAAAATCTCCAATGCGTCCCTTGCGAAGGCCATCGCCCCTGGGGGGACAAGGATAAATGACGGTTTCCCGGTTTGTGAAAGGTTGCATACGGAGTTCGGGAGGGGAGCGCAGGGTTCCGGAAGGCGCGAATGGGAGATTTTTTCGGGGTACCCTGCCACCGCAGCGTAGCGCCCGCCGGAAAAGCTGTCTGAGCGCGGAGCGCGAGTTCTTTTTCGGCAGCGAAGCGAGGATGTGCAGGGTCGGAAAAAGATCTTGAGCGCCGTGGAAGCCGCGATCCTACGGTGTATGTGAAGCTAGATAAATAAGAGAAGAGACCTCGTGTTTCGACGATAAAGGTCGGGAAAAAAGGGGAGAATGATGAGCGATAAGAAGGTAGCCGTCGTCACGGGCGGCGCCACGGGAATCGGGGCGGCCTGCGTGCGGGAGCTGGCAGGCAAGGGGTTCCGGGTGGGGATCCACTACCGGTCCAGCGCCGCGGCTGCCGAGGCGCTCCTGGCCGAAATCGGCGACGGGTTCCTCCTGAAGGCGGACCTGGCCGAAATCGCGCAGGTGGAGGCGTTGGTGGAGCAGCTCAAGGGGGCGACGGATAGGCTCGACTGCCTGGTGAACAACGCCGGGGTTTCCATCGATCTGGACATGCAGCGGATGCGGATCGAGCAGTTCGACGCCCAGCGGTCGGCGCTCCGGGGCGTCTGGCTTTTGACCAAGCGGGTCCTGCGCCAGTACATGCTCCGCAAAGGTGAGGGCCGGATCATCAACATTTCGAGCGTCGTCGGTCATACCGGCAACGGCGGCCAGATCCCCTATACGATGGAAAAGGCGGCCCTGGACGCTTTCACGAAGTCGCTCTGTCAGGAACTGGCAGGGAGGAACATCCTGGTCAATTCCGTGGCCCCCGGCTTCATCGGAACGGAGATGACGGCCCGCCTTCCCGAGGAGGTCAAGGCCGGAATCCTGGGCCGCGTGCCCCTGGGACGGATGGGTAAACCCGAAGAGGTGGCCGAGGTGGTCGGTTTTCTGGCAACGGCCGGTTCCTATCTGACCGGTTCGGTGATCCATGTGAACGGAGGGCTCTATGGGGGCTGATCGAGCGACCTGCGAACGGATTCTCGCGAAGGTGCCCCAAAAGCCCCCTTTTCGTTTCGTCGACGAGATTCTGGAGATGGACGAAACGCATATCGTCGGGGCTTACCGGTTCCGGGAGGACGAATATTTCTATCAGGGCCATTTCCCGGGACTCCCCGTGACGCCGGGGGTCATCCTCGTCGAGACGATGGCTCAGACCGGGGTGGTCGCCTTCGGTCTCTATCTGGCCGAAGGGGATGCAAAGATGGGACGGATCCTGGAGAATGCCGTCACCCTCTTCAGCCTCGCGGACCAGGTGGAGTTCACGGGTGTTGTCCGCCCCGGGGAGCAGGTCGTGATCAGCGGCAAGAAGGTCTATTTCCGGGGAAGCCAGCTCAAGGTCGCCTGTTCCATGGCACGGCCGAACGGGGAGGTGGTCTGCACCGGCACGCTCGCCGGCAAGGCGATCCCGCGGGCGCAGTTTGCGGAATTGGGGAACAGCAACAGGGAGGAAAAAAACGCATGAGGCGGAGGGTAGTCATTACGGGAATGGGGGTGGTCGCCCCGAACGGCCACGGGCTTGCGGCCTTTGCAAAGGCCTTGCGGGAGGGAATTTCCGGCATTCGCCATATTCCGGAACTGGAAGCGATGAAATTCGGCTGCCAGATCGGGGGGGTGCCCCAGGCGTTCGAGGCGGTCCGGACCCGTTATTTCGATCAGGAACAACTTCAGTCTTTTAACGACAATATCGGCTACGCCTCGGTGGCGGCCGTGGATGCCTGGAAGGACGCGGGTTTTGCAGTGCCTGCGGCCGAGGACGACCGGGTGGACTGGGAGACGGGCGTGATTGCCGGCTCCGGGATCGGCGGGATGGACACGACGGCAACGCAGGTGGTGCCCATGGCCAATGCGGGCAACGTCCGGCGGATGGGCAGCCGGATCGTCGAGCAGGTGATGAGCAGCGGGACCAGCGCCCGGATCGCGGGGCTTCTGGCCCTGGGAAACCAGGTGACTTCCAATTCCTCGGCCTGCAGCACCGGGAACGAGGCCATCATCATGGCGGCGGAACGGATCCGCAGCGGCCTGGCGACCCGGATGCTGGCCGGCGGGTCGGAGGGGTCTTCCCCCTATATCTGGGCCGGTTTCGATGCCATGAAGGTCATCTGCCGGAAATTCAACGATCGTCCGGCGGAAGGTTCCCGGCCGATGAGCGGCAGCGCCGCGGGGTTCGTTCCCGGATCGGGCGGCGCCCTGCTGATGCTGGAGGAACTGGAAGCGGCCCAAAAGCGCGGCGCGCGGATCTACGCCGAAGTCCTGGGCGGGATGGTCAACTGCGGCGGACACCGGATGGGGGGCACGATCACCGCGCCCAATCCCGAAGGGGTGAAGCGCTGCATCCAGGGGGCCCTGGCCGATGCGGGCGTCGCACCCGCCGAGATCGATGCGATCAACGGGCATCTGACCGCCACCTACGCCGATCCGGTGGAGGTTCGGAACTGGTCCCTGGCCCTGGGGCGGGGACCGGAGGATTTCCCCTGGATCAACGCGACCAAGTCGCTGGTCGGCCATTGTCTCGGGGCGGCGGGGGCGATCGAATGCGTGGCCGCGGTGCTGCAATTGGCCGGAGGGTTCATTCATCCTTCGCTCAACTGCGAGGACCTGCACCCGGAGATCGCGCCTTTTGCGGCGCGCATCCCCCACAAGCTTATCGACTTCCCGGAATTGAAAACGATCGCCAAAGCGGGGTTCGGCTTTGGCGACGTGAACAGCTGCCTGATCCTCAGGAAGTGGGAAGCGTAATGGCTGCGGCCGCTTCAAGGGCCGTTCCTGACGGGGAGAATGCCATTCGCACCCTGTCAAAGGAGAAGTGCTTTTTAACCCGGTGTCTTTATGACACCACCATGTAGATAAAAACATAAAGGAGAAAAGGAACATGAGCGAAGAACAGATCAAGGAGAAATTCATCGATATATTGAAGGGCTATGTGAAAGATCCGGCCCTGCTGGAGAAGGCCACCCTGGAGACCCACATCCTCAAGGACCTGAAGGTCAACTCGGCCCGGCTCGTCGACATTATCATCAAGTGCGAGGATGTCTTCGGCACCTCGATCGAGGATGACGAGGCGGACCGGATCGCGACGATCGGCGACGCCGTGAAGATCATCAGCGCCAAGGCGGCCTAAGGGCTCGTCATGACTTTCTGGGACCGGTTTTTCATCGAGCTGCAATACCTGCTGGGTCGTCTGGCGGTCGTCGTCACGGTTCCCCTCATCTTCCTGGCCATCCGGCTTTTCGGATACCGGATCAGGGATGTGCGCAAGGTCCGCGCCGAGATCGCCCGTCTCCAGGAGGCGCATGAAGGCCCCTGGCTGATCTGCCCGAATCATCTGACCATGATCGATTCGGCGCTGATCAGCTATGGGATGCTCTCCTTTACGGGCCACATGCTCCACTTCCGACGGGTGGCCTGGAACTTGCCGGAACGGGACAATTTCCAGCGGAACCTCATTTTGGCCACGTTGTGCTACCTGGCCAAGTGTCTGCCCGTGAATCGGTGCGGAAATCGGGATGAGCTTCAGAAGGTTTTGGAAAAATGCCGCTACCTGCTGGGGAAAAAGCAGAGCCTGATGATCTTCCCCGAAGGGGGGCGGTCCCGGGTCGGCCGTGTGGATCGGGAAAACTACTCCTACGGGGTCGGCCGCTTCGTGGAGGAATGTCCGAATGTCCGGGTCCTGCTCGTCTATCTGCGGGGCGATGGACAGAAGGAATACGGCAATTTGCCCCGTTTCGGCGAGCGGTTCACCATGGCCGTGGAGTCCTTCGACCCGGGTAGGGAAGAGGGGAGCGGCCTGCGGGTCCAACGGGAGTATGCACGGCGCATCGTCGAGCGGCTGGCGGACCTGGAGGACCGGTATTTTGCCCCTCCTGGGTAACGACATCGTCGATCTGGAAATGGCGGAGAACCGCGGCAAGTGCACGGATTCCCGCTTCCTGGGCCGCGTTTTTACAGCGCCGGAACGGGCGCTGATCGCGCGCGCGGCGGCGCCCGACGCGCTCCTCTGGGCGCTCTGGGCGGTCAAGGAGGCGGCCTACAAGGCCGTCAGCCGTGCCGATCCGGCCGTCGATTCCATTCCCCGCCGCTACCCGGTCCTCTTTGCCGGCGAAGAGGGCGGGCTTGGGCCCGATGGTCCGGAGGGGTTCCCCGGTCCGTCGCCTGCCGGTGAAAGCCCGGTCGGCGGTTTCCTTGCGCGGTCCGGGAGGGGGAGCCTGGCAGGTCGTGTCCTGACTCCCCGCGGCGTCCTGGCGCTCCAGGTGACCTTGACGGACCGTTACGTTCATGCGCTGACGGCAACGACACCGGCGGACCTCGACCGGAGCCGCTGGCAGGTGGAGGAGATAAAAAACGGGGACATCGCCGCGGACCCCTCGGTCCTGGTCAGGGCCTTTCTCTGCCGGGAGATGGCAGTCCTTGCCGGTTGTCCCGCCGCCGAACTCCAGGTGCGCAAATCTCCTCTGGGTTCCGGCGCACCTGACCTCTGTCGCCGGGGAGTGCCGCTGCCCTTCACCATCAGCCTCAGCCACGACGGCCGTTTCGTCGCCTATGCCTGGCAGCCCGCCGCCTGAACGGTCGAGCCGCTGACCCCTCTGCCTCTTTCCTTTCGGCCGGTGGCGGATTGCGGACAATGCGAACGAAGCGCGACTTTTCTCTATCTTCCCGTAATTATAGCTAATTAAAAATAGTTTTCCGATGCCTCCAATTTTGCTTGACAAATAACGAACTGTGAATATAATCACAGTCAACTGGTGTTTGGATTGTATAGGCTGTGTCTGTGTGAGCAGTGTGAGCCGTCCACCCTAGCGGGGGGCAGCCGGACGCCCGTCCGGACGCGGAAATGGACGGCAGCGGTCCGGTTTGCCGGCAAACGAGGGAGATGCCCTTGTGCAAGTGAGATGTTCCGTATTAACGGCTGCTTATCATCCGCAGTCGCAGATGGGAGCCTTTCGGCGGAAATAGGTTTGTGAAATTTATCACTATGTGAAATGAACATGATGATCTAGGCAAAATGGCGGCAGGCAGGACTCAAGCGGGTAGGCGGGAAGCCGGATCACCGGTCCGCACCATTTGAGTCCCTTCGCTTTAGAAGGCAGGGAGCGAAAAAATCTCTGTTGACTGAACGGTAACATTCCCGTATCGTTCTGAAAAGGCCGGCCCTTCTTCCCTGGATCAACAATAACCATCTTAGGAAGTGAAGGTATGATGACGATCAGCATTGACGGCAAGGAGTACGGGGCCCCAGCGGGCATTACGGTGATCGAAGCGGCGCGGGCCAACGGGATCGACATCCCGGCCCTGGGGTACGACCCCCGGGTCAGCGCCCCCCGCAATATCGAAACGGCCTTCGTGGAGATCCGGGAAAAGGGGCGGACCCGCTTTGCCTCGGCGCTTTCCACCCGCCTCAAGGAGGGGATGGAGATCCGGACGGAGTCGGAGTCTCTCAACGCCTATCGGCGGATCTATTTCCAGGCCCTCCTGCGAGACCACTACGGCGATTGCACCGCCCCCTGCGTCCTGCGCTGTCCGGCCCACATCGACATCCAGAAATACCTCTACCATGCGGCGGCCGGCAATTTTGCCGAGGCCCTGGAACTCATCAAGGAGAAAAACCCCCTGCCCACGGTCTGCGGCCGCGTCTGCCCCCATCCCTGTGAGGCCGAGTGTCGCCGGAACGCCCTGGACGGCGCCGTGAACATCAACGAAGTGAAGCGCTTCGTCTCGGCCTGGGACCGCTGTCAGGCCGCGTCGTACACGCCGGCCTGTCTTCCCGAAACGGGCTTTCGGGTGGCCGTCGTCGGGGCGGGACCGGCCGGCTTGACCGCCGCCTGGTTTCTGCGCCGGGCAGGACATCAGGTGACGATCTTCGAGATGCAGGAAGCGGCGGGCGGGATGCTCCGCTGGGGGATCCCCTACTACCGGTTGCCGGAAAAGGAGCTCGATGCCGATATCGATGCTGTCCTCGCCCTAGGCTGCGAGATCCGCTACAATGCCAAACTGGGGCGGGATTTCACCGTCGATTCGCTCAAGCGGGACGGTTATGACGCCGTCTTCGTGGGATTGGGCGCCCAGAAGGCGACCCCCATCGGCGTGACCGGAGATGCCCTGCCGGGCGTCATGTCCGGCCTCGATTTTCTCGCAAAGCTCGCCCGGGGCGAGCGGCCGGCCCTCGGCGAGCGGGTCCTCGTCATCGGCGGCGGCAACACGGCCATGGATGCCGCCCGCAGTGCCATCCGCCTGGGGGTGAAGGACGTGACCGTCGTCTATCGCCGGACCCGGCAGGAGATGCCCGCCCAGGCCGAAGAAGTGGAAGAGGCCATCGAAGAAGGGGTGAACTTCCAGTTTCTGACCGCCCCGGCCGCGATCACCCGGGAGGGGAGCATTCTTTCCCTCCAGTGCGCCCGCATGGCCCTGGGCGAGCCGGACAAGAGCGGCCGCCGACGGCCGGTGCCGGTGCCCGGTTCCGAGTTCATCCTCGCCGCCGATGCGATCGTCTCGGCGATCGGCCAGGCCGTGGACGGCGATTGTCTGGGCGACGATACGCTGATCGAAAAATGGGGCAACATCAAGGTGGACCCCCGGACGCTGCAAACCGCGCTGCCCTGGGTCTTTGCCGGCGGGGATTGCGTCACCGGTCCCGATATCGCGGTTACGGCCATCGGCGCGGGGCAAAGGGCCGCTTTGGCGATCGACACCTACCTGAAGACCGGTCAGGTGACGGTCGCCCCCGAACCCTACACCTGCACCAAGGGCTCCTGGCGGGAGCTGCCGGCCGACACCTTCCAAGGGGTGGTCCCGGCGGAGCGCCATCGGGTCCCGGCCCGGCCGCCGGAGGAGCGCCGGAACGACTTTGCCGAAGCGACGGCCCTCTGGGATGCCGATACGGCCATGGCCGAGGCCTCCCGCTGCCTGGCTTGCGGCTGCACCGAACGCTACGGCTGCGACCTGCGGAATTACGCCAGCCGCTTCGGCGTCATCCACGATCCTGCCGAACCGGCCCAGCACCTGCCCATCGACGAGAGCCACCCGATCATCACCCGCGACGCCGGCAAGTGCATCCTCTGCGGCCTGTGTCTCAAGGTCTGCCGGGAGATGGAAGGGGTTTCGGCGCTCAGCTTTTACGAAACGAACAACATCCTGACCATCGGGCCGAACGACCACCGCCCCCTGGATCTGACGGCCTGCGTCGCCTGCGGCCATTGCGCCACGAGCTGCCCGACCGGCGCCCTGACGCTGAAACCGACCCTCCCCAAAGTCTACCGGGCCCTGAACGATGCGGAGATGATCCGCGTCGCCCAGATCGCGCCGGCGGTGCGGGCCGCCTTCGGCGCCCATTACGGGATCGACGCGGCGGCGGTCATGCCGATTTTGAGCGCCGCCCTCAAGGAGCTCGGTTTCGACTACGTCTTCGATACCTGCTGGGCCGCGGACCTGACGATCATGGAAGAGGGAACCGAGTTTCTCTCCCGCTTGGCCGAAGGGGGCGTCCTGCCCCAGATCACCTCCTGCTGTCCGGCCTGGGTGAACTATTGCGAAAAGATGGCGCCGGACATCCTCCCCCATCTGTCGTCCTGCAAGTCCCCTCAGCAGATGTTCGGGGCGGTGATGCAGGGCTACTTCGCCCGGCAGCTCAAGGTCCGGCCGGAGAAGCTCTACTTCGTCTCCATCATGCCCTGCAATGCCAAGAAATACGAGGCGGCCCGGCCTGAGTTTATGACCGACGGCGTTCCCGATGTGGACGTGGTCCTGACGACCAACGATCTCATCACCCTGTTTGCCGAACGCCATATCGACCCCCGGCAGGTGAAGCCCGTTCCGGTCGATGCCTTCTTCGGCAAGGTCAGCGGCGCCGGAATCATCTTCGGGGCCAGCGGCGGCGTGGCCGAAGCGGCCCTGCGGCTGGCCGCCGAACGGGTCACGGGCCGCCAGCTGGAGAGTTTCGACTACGAAGGGGTCCGGGGGCTTTCGGGGGTCAAGGAGACCAAGGTGACCTTGGGCAAGACGGAGGTGCGTCTGGCCGTGGTCAGCGGTCTCCAGAACGCCCAACTGCTGATCGACCGGATCCGTTCCGGCGACGCCCCCTATGACCTGATCGAGGTGATGGCCTGTCCGGGCGGCTGCATCAACGGTTCCGGCAACCCGGCGCCGCAGTTCGTCGGCGAAACGGGACAGCGGCTGGAGGTGCTCTATCGCCTCGACGAGGCCGCTCCGATCCGGACCAGTCAGGACAATCCCGCCGTCCAGGCGATCTATGAAAACTGGCTGGGCGAGCCGGACAGCGAACGGTCCCACCACGCCCTGCACACGACCTACCGGCGCCGGTCGATGCGCCTCGAAGCGCCGGGCGAAGAGCGGCTGCTCAAGCAGCTCCCCGTCATCGATGTGGGAGTCTGTCTCGGGACGCACTGCTACGTCCGGGGGTCCTGGCAGCTTCTGGAAGGGATTGCCGCGGAACTCCGCCGCCGCGGTCTTGCCGAGCGGTTCAGGGTGAAGGCGCGGTTCTGCACCGGCCAGTGTGCCGAAGGGCCGAATGTCGTCGTCGGGGAGACGACGATCAACCACGTGGATACCTCCGACGCTGCCGGGTTCGTCGATCGCCATCTGCTGCGGCTCATCGACGGCGGGGAGGCAGCGGTAGGGGCGGAGGCATGCCCGTCGTAAGGATCTGCGTCGGCCGCTTCTGCCGGGTCTGAGCGACGGAGAAAATGACCGGGGGACATCGCGATGCTCATCGTAACCGTTTGCGTCGGCAGCTCCTGCTGCGTGCGCGGGTCGGACGAATTGGCTACGAAACTTCAGCAGTGCATTGAACGGGAGCATCTGGAGGGGCGGGTGGACATCGTCGGCGCCTTCTGCATGGACGGCTGCTCGCAGGGGATTTCGGTGCGCGTCGGCGACCGCCAGTTCAGCGGCATCCGTCCGGAGGACGGCGAGTCGTTTTTTTACCGGGAAATCATCGGCAACCTGGATCGCGACTCCTTGGTGCGGGCGCCTAACCGGGAGATTGTCCTATGAAAGATACGGTCATCACGACCAACCCCGCCCTGTGTCATGACTGCTATCGCTGTGTGCGCAATTGCAACGTGAAGGCGATCCGCGTCAAGGAGGGCCAGGCCCAGATCGTGCCGGAGCTCTGCATCGTCTGCGGCACCTGCGTGCGGATCTGTCCCCAGAAGGCCAAAGAGGTCCAGACGGCGAAGCAGGAAATCCTGGCGGCCCTGAAGGCGGGCCGGCAGGTGATCGCCTCGGTCGCTCCCTCGGCCCCGGCCTGTTTCCCGATCCAGAGCTTCTCCCAGATGGAAGAAGCCCTCAAAGCCCTCGGTTTTTATGCCGCCGAAGAGACGGCCGTGGGGGCCGAGATCGTGGCCCTGGCCCATCGGGAGTACGTCGAACAGGCCCCGGACCAGCGGCCCGTCATCACTTCCTCCTGTCCCGTCGTCGTCAACCTGATCGAACAGTATTACCCGGATTTGATCCCCCATCTGGCGCCGATCGTCTCGCCGATGATTGCCCACGGCCGGATCCTGGGGAAGAAGTACGGCCCCGAGGCCTTCATCGTCTTTGTCGGCCCCTGTATCGCCAAGATGCAGGAGAGCCGCGCCGAGGCGCTGTCCGGCGCGATCCATGCCGCCATGACCTTTGCGGAACTCCAGGTCTGGCTCACCGAGGCAGGCGTGGCCTGGGATGCTCCGGAAGGGACGGGGGAAAAACAGACGCCCGGGGCTAAACCGGCTCCCGAAAAGGCGCGCCTCTTTCCCCTCGAAGGGGGACTCGTCGGGACTGCGCGGCTCTCCACCGATCTGCTCGGCGAAAGGATGGTCGTGGCCTCGGGACTGGACGCCTGTCAGGATACGCTCGAAGACATCCGCACCGGGATGCTCCAGGCCGATCTCGTGGAGTTGATGGCCTGCAAGGGAGGATGCATCAACGGTCCCCGGTCGGGGAACGAGGAGGGCGGCATTTCCCTGGCCCGGCAGCGGATCCTCGAATTCCACTCCCGCCGCCAGCCGGGCATCCAACTGCCCCGCGACCAGTGGCCGCCTCTGGAACGGATCCTCAGGGACCGACAGGTGCCCGTCCAGACCTTCAGCGAAGAACAGATCCGGGAGGTCCTCCACCGGGTCAACAAATACACGCCCGACGACGAACTGAACTGCGGCGCCTGCGGCTATTCCTCCTGTCGGGAGAAGGCCGTCGCCACGTTGCGGGGGATGGCGGAACTGACCATGTGCATCCCCTACATGCGCCGCCGTTCCGAGTCCCTGCGCCAGGTGGTCATGGATGTGGCCCCCGATTCGATTCTCATCGTCGACAACGCCCTAGCGATCCAGGACATGTCCCCCTCGATGGAGCGGCTCTTCCACTGCAAGCTCGCCGACGTCGTCGGCCAGCCCCTGGCTTCCCTCTTTATCGCCGTCGAGGATTTTCTCCGCGTTCGCGATACGGGACTGCCCGTCATCGGCAAGGTGCGCCAGCTGACGGAGAACGTCATCGTCGAACAGACGATCGTCCGCGTCGAGAAGCAATCCCTGCTGGTCGCGATCCTTAGGGACATCACGGAGCGGGAAAAGGAGCGAAAGAAGTTCGAGAGCCTGCGCGAGGAAACCCTCGAGCGCACCCGGGAAGTGGTCGGCAAGCAGATGCGCGTCGCTCACGAGATTGCCCAACTCCTCGGCGAAACCACCGCAGAGAGCAAGATGATCGTTTCCCATCTGGCCAAACTCCTGCAGGGGGAAGGGAAAAAGTGAGAACCGTCGTTGAATTCGCCTGGGAGAGCCTGAACAAGGCGGGGGAGGAACTCTGCGGCGATTCGGTCATCATCCGCTCCGGCGCCGATTCCTTCGTGGCCGTTCTCTCCGACGGCCTGGGGAGCGGCGTCAAGGCGAGCATTCTCTCGACGCTCACGGCGGAGATCGCCGCCCATCTCTTCGATTCCGGAGGCTCCGTGGAGGAGGTGATGCAGACCCTCGTGGAGACCCTGCCGGAGTGCAGCGTCCGCAAGCTCGCCTATGCCACCTTTTCGGTCCTGATCGTCAAGCAGGGGCGCGAGGCCTCCCTCGTCGAATTCGACGCCCCGCCGCTGATCCTGGTGCGAAACGGCGCCCTCGTGGACCTGCCGGTCACGGTCCGGGAGGTCAACGGCCGGTCGGTCCGGGAGGCGCGCTTCGCCCTTCAGGACCACGATTGCATGGTCATGATCAGCGACGGCTATGAACACGCGGGGTTGGGCGGGATCTACCGGCTGGGGTGGGGATGGAAGAACATCGCCCTGGTGATCCAGCGCTTCCTGAAGACCGGGGTCGATGCCTACCAGTTGACCCGAACCCTTTCCCGCACCTGCCTGAAGCTCTACGACGGCAAGCCCGGGGATGACTCCACGGTCATCTGCATGCGCGTGCGGCCCGCCGTGGCCGCCGCCGTCCTGACCGGTCCGCCGGCCAACCGGGAACTCGACGCCTTTGCCGTCCAGCGGCTCCTTACCGCCGAAGGGGCCAAGATCATCTGCGGGGGGAGCACCTCGCAGATGGCCGCCCGGGTCCTGGGGGAGGAACTGGAAGTGGACTGGGTGCCTCCCTGGAAGCGGACGAACGCGACGCCCCGGCCGAAGAAGGGGTCGCCGCCGACGGCTCGCCTCAAGGGACTGGACCTGGTGACGGAAGGAATCCTGACCCTGGGACAGACCGTGGAGCTTCTGAGTCAGGCCAAGACCGTCGATGATCTCCCCCGCGACGACGATGCGGCGACCCGCCTGGCCCGCTTGCTCCTGGCGGCCGACGACATTCTCCTCATCATCGGGACGGCGATCAACCCCAACCAGGTGGCCGATATCGTCCGCGGCGAATCGATGCGGATGATCTACATCCGGGAACTCATCAAGGATCTCAAGCAGCGCAAAAAACTGGTGCAGGTCGAGAGGGTCTGAGAACAAGCGCCGGGTCGGAAAATCCTCGGTGCGCTGGATCTTTTTCGCCCCTGATCCTCCTCGCTCCGCTCGCGGGAAAAAACTCGCGCTAAAGCGCTCAGCCAGTTTTCCCCTCCGGCTCTTTGCTGTCCCCTCCTGTCGTTCACGAATCGAGAGGATTGCCAGTCGCTAAGGGGCGCCTGTCCCTTTGGCTGCGGAGCGTCAGCGTTTCGTTGCCGAATCTTCCCGGCCTGCAACGGCTCGTTTCAGCTGGAACGGCAAAGTCCTGGCCCGATGACGCGCCCGGTTGCCGTCACCAGCGCCGGGGTGGCGTTTTTTTTGAAAAGTTCTACACTTTTAAAATCGTTTGATTCCGTACGGTTAGATTAGTTGTTGTGGTTGAGGAGCAGGTCGGCGGCGATACCCTGGCGGCAATGGGGAATAAAAATACGCCGAAGCGGCCGGGCGGTTCGGGCCGGGAGCTGCCCTGGGACAGCGTTTCCCGGGAAAAAGGGAAAAAGGAAATTTTCTCTTGACATTTCAAGAACTGTGAATATAATCACAGCCGCTTTCGCAGCTATGGGCTGCTCTGTTGAGGATTGGCATGATGGGTATGGAAAAAATGGAAAAGAAGATTCCCCTGCAAACCGTCGAGAGGATGAGCTTGTACCGTAGAATCCTTGAAGAACTGCACGGGAAAGGGGTGGCGAACGTCTATTCCCATCAGTTGGCCGAAATGGTGCACGTCAGCCCCGCCCAGTTGCGCAGGGATCTGGCCTCCTTCGGTTCCTTCGGCAACATCTCCCGGGGGTACCCCGTCTACCAGATGATCGTGACCATCAGCCGGCTCTTCGGGACGGACACGCTCCAGAACGTCGCCCTCGTCGGGGTGGGCAATCTGGGGCGGGCGCTGCTCTTCTACCGGGGGTTCGAGGAACGCGGCTTTCACATCGCCGTCGTGTTCGATATCGATTCCGAAAAGGTCGGCCGGGTTTTCGCGGGCCGCCGCTGCCACCATATCCAGGACCTCGAAGCGGTCCTGCCCGATTACAGCATCACCATGGCGATCCTCGCCTGCGGACAGCAGAACCTGCAAAGCATGGTGAACCGGCTGGGGCAGGCCGGCGTCCGGTCGGTGCTCAACTTCGTTCCCAAGCAGGTGCATGGACCCGCAGGGGTCAATGTGGAGAACGTCGATTTCGCCGCCCGACTGGAAAAACTCTCTTTTCTGAACCGTTTCGGGTCGGCCCGTTGAACCCGCCCGGGAGCTTGTTTCCTGCCGTCTGCCGGGGAGGGCGTCAGGCGCGCCAACGTTTTTTTTGCCAGGAACTGTGAACGATTTCACTGTGCTAATAAACACAGAAATGAATACGGGTACATAGACTCGCACACTTCAGGGAAAGGAGACAATGGCTATGGGAAGCAAGCATATTCTGGTTATCGATGATGACAGGGATTTTGCCCTGTCCGCCATGACCTTCCTCGCGGGACGCGGATTTACCGTGGAGACGGCCGGCAACGGTACGGAAGCCTGGGTGAAGATCCAGGAAACCCGTCCGGACTTGATCGTGCTCGACATCATGATGGATTACGATGCCGAGGGGTTCAACCTGGCCTACAAGCTTAAGGAGGATGAAGTGCGGCGGCAGATCCCGATCCTGATCGTCTCCGGCTTTTCCCAGCACCTGGCTAAAAAAATGGATCAATTTCAATTCGTTTTGGGGCAGGATTGGCCTGCCGACGGTTATTTGGAAAAACCCGTCAACCTCAAGGAGCTGGCCGCGGCCATCGAACGCTTCTTGCCCTTGACGGGCGACCGCAAGCCCGCGGTCCAGGCAAATTGACAAAAGGGAGATTCTAACATGAGTACGGTTCAAGAAATCATCAAGGGATTCGGTCCGCTGACCCTGGACAGCCTCATTCCCGTTTTGCAGGATGTCCAGAAGGAATACGGATATCTCTCCGGGAAATCGATGGAGGAGATCTCGACCTGCGTCGGCGTCCCGGTGAGCCGGGTGTACGGGGTCGCGACCTTCTACAAGCAGTTCCGTTTTGCCCCCCTGCACCAGCATGTCATCCAGGTCTGTCGGGGTACGGCCTGCCACGTCAAGGGCAGTCTGGCCATTGCCGACCATCTCCAGCGTCGTCTCAAGCTCAACAAGGACGGCAATTCCCAGGACGGCAAGTTCTCGGTCCTCACGGTGGCCTGTCTCGGGGCCTGTTCCATCGCCCCGGTCATCAAAATGGACGGGGAGTTCTACGGTCATCTGACCACCCAGAAGTTGGATGAATTGATCGATCAAATCGGGGGCAAAAATGAATAACAACGTATTGACATCACCCTGTTGCAGCCAGTGCTGGCACACGGCCGCCAACCCCTGCCGGCAGTTGGTCGCCTGTATCGCCGAGGGGCCCCTCTGCCACAAGGACGAGGCCTGCAAGACCCTGCGAGTCGAGCGACTCGCCCAGGCCCGCCGGGGGGGAGAGGGGGACCTCCTCTTCATCGGCACCGGCACCTGCGGCCTGGCCAACGGCGCGGCCCGGATCATGCGGCAGATCCGGCACTTTTTAGACACGACCCGCATTCCCGCCACCATCATCGAAGTCGGCTGCGTGGGCTACTGTCAACGGGAAGTCTTCCTGGACCTCCTGAGCGGAACGGCGCCGCGTCTCGCCTATTGCGACATCACGCCGGACAATATTACGGAGCTTCTCGAAGAACTCTACGTGAAGGGGAACCTGAAGAACCGCTTCCTCCTGGGACGGTGGGACGACGCGGACGGGACGCTGGCCGAGGTGCCGCTCCTCAAGGACACCCCCTTCTTCAAGCGCCAGTGCAAGGTGGTCCTGGAAAATTGCGGCCGCATCGACCCGGCTTCGCTCGATGCCGCCCTGGCGGCCGGGGCTTTCAAAGCGGCAGCCAAGGCGCTCCAGACCATGACGCCGGCCGAGGTCTGCGACACGGTGCTCGATGCGGGCCTCCGCGGCCGCGGGGGCGCCGGCTTTCCGACGGGCCAGAAGTGGAAGGTCGCCCTGGACCAGGTGAGCGCCGAAAAGTACATCATCTGCAATGCCGACGAAGGCGATCCCGGGGCCTTCATGGACCGGGCCGTCCTGGAAGGCGATCCCTTCCGCGTCCTGGAGGGGCTCCTCATCGGCGCTTACGCCATCGGGGCCTCCAAAGGCTACATCTACTGCCGGGCCGAGTACCCCCTGGCCATCGAGCGGCTCCGGAGCGCCATCGACCAGTGTACGGAGGCGGGTCTATTGGGCCACAATATCCTCGACAGCCTCTTTTCCTTCGAAGTGACGATCAAGCAGGGGGCGGGCGCCTTCGTCTGCGGCGAAGAGACGGCGATCCTCGCCAGCATCGAAGGACAACGGGGCATGCCCCGGTCGCGGCCTCCCTTCCCGGCCGTCAAGGGACTCCACGGCAAACCCACGGTCTTAAACAACGTCGAGACCCTGGCGAACGTGCCCCTGATCATCGATCGGGGGAGCGCCTGGTACAAGGGGCTCGTCGCCCCGGGCTCCAGCGCCGGCACCAAGGTCTTTGCCCTGAGCGGGTCGATCCGGAACACGGGGTTGGTGGAAGTGCCCATCGGCATCCCCCTCAGGGAAATCATCTTCGATATCGGCGGCGGCGCCCTGCCGGGACACAAGATCAAGGCGGTCCAGATGGGCGGTCCTTCGGGGGGCTGCATCCCCGAGGCGAACATGGACGTGGCCGTCGATTACGCCACCCTCCAGCAGCTCGGGGCGATCATGGGCTCCGGCGGCATGGTCGTCATGGACGAACGGGCCTGCATGGTCGATGTGGCCAAGTTCTTCATGGAGTTCATCCGCAGCGAATCCTGCGGCAAGTGCGCCCCCTGCCGCGAAGGGACGATCCGGATGCACGAGATCCTCACGAGCCTGACGGAAAAACCGGTCGGCGACGAGCTCAAAAGGCTCGAACGGTTCCGCGGGATCCTGCACCTGGAAGAGTTGGCCCAGACCGTCAAGGAAACCTCGCTTTGCGGTCTCGGTCAGACGGCGCCCAACCCGGTGTTGAGCACGCTTAGGTTCTACCGGGACGAGTACGAGGCCCATATCCTGGAAAACCGTTGTCCCGCCGGCACCTGCCAGGGGCTCAAGACCCTCAGCATCGACACGGCCCTCTGCGTCGGCTGCACGCTCTGCAAGAAGAAGTGTCCCAGCAATGCCATTGTCGGCGAGCGGAAACAGGCCCACTATATCATCGCGGATCGTTGCATCGGCTGCGGCGCCTGCGCCGAGGCCTGCCCGCAAAAAGCGATTTTTGAGCTCACCGGTCCGGTCTCCGAAGAGCAGGCCTGCGAGCAGACGGTTTGACCCCTTAAAGGATCGAAGCGTCGCCGTCGTTTGCGGCGGTGGGCTTCAATTTTGAATCATAGAAAAGGAATGAACGATGATAACCATCAATGACAAGCAGATCGAATGGAAATCGGGTGAAACGGTCCTTCAGACTGCCCAGCGGGCCGGCATCGATATTCCCCATCTCTGCGCCTTTGAAGGCTGCGCTACTCCTCCGGCCGCTTGCCGGGTTTGCATGGTCGAGGTCGAGAACAACCCGCGTCTACAGACCAGCTGCACCCTCCAGACGCAGGACGGGATGGTCGTGCGCACCCACACCCCGCGCCTCCAGCAGGCGCGGCGCAATATCGTGGAACTCCTCCTGGCCAGCCATCCCGACGATTGCCTCTTCTGTTCCCGGAACGGCGACTGCGAGCTGGCGGTCCTGGCCTCCCAGCTCGGCATCCGGGAGCGCAAGTATTGGGGGATCAAGAAGACGCAGCCCATCGACCTCTCTTCGCCGTCGATCATCCGGGATGCGAACAAATGCATCCTCTGCGGCCGCTGCGTCTCCGTCTGCCATACCACCCAGGGCGTCGGCGCCATCGATTTCACCGGCCGGGGTTTCGAAACCTGCGTCAATCCGGCCTTCTATGACGGGCTGAACGTTTCGGACTGCATCTTCTGCGGTCAGTGCGTCCGGGCCTGTCCCACCGGGGCGCTGACGGAGAAGAGCCATGTGGCCGAGGTGATCAAGGCCCTGGCCGATCCCGAGGTCATGGTGGTCGCCCAGGTGGCGCCGGCCGTGCCCGCCACCCTGATGGAAGAGCTGGAGTGCTCCTCGATCACGGAAATGCTGGAGGCCCTCTCCGGCTCCCTCCGCCAGATCGGATTCGAGGCCGTCTTCGACACCTCCTTCACCGCCGATTTGACGATCATGGAAGAGGTCTCGGAACTGATCCAGCGGGTGACCACCGGCGGGGCGCTGCCGATGTTCACGAGCTGCTCCCCCGGCTGGGTCCGCTACATCGAGCTGCATCGGCCCGAGATGATTCCTTACCTTTCCACCTGCAAGTCGCCCCAGCAGATGATGGGCGCCCTGATCAAGGAGTGCTATCCGAAACAGGTGGATACCAAGGGGCGGCGGATCTACTCGGTCTCCATCATGCCCTGTACGGCCAAAAAGTACGAGGCCGAGGATCTGGGCGATGTCGATGCGGTGCTCACCACCCGCGAGGTGGACGATCTCCTGCGCCGTTTCGGCCGGAAGTTCAGCGCCCAGGGACCCAAGGCGCCCCTGGACGTCCCCTTCGCCGAGGCGACGGGCGCCGGCCGCATCTTCGGCGGCACGGGCGGCGTCATGGAAGCGGCCATCCGGACCGCCTACAAGATGCTGACCGGCGAGGATCTCCAGGGCTCTCCCAAGATCGCCGATGCCCGGGGGCTCGACCAGGTGAAGGTCTTCTCGGTGGATGTGGCCGGTACGACCTTGAATTTCGCCGTCATCAACGGTCTGGGCGAGGTGAAGCCCATTCTCGATGCGGTGCTTCAGAAGAACTCGAATCTCCATTTCATCGAGGTGATGACCTGTCCGGGCGGCTGCGTCGGCGGCGGCGGTCAGCCCTACGGCACCGACCTGGAGAAGATCAAAAAGCGGCTCCAGCGGATCTACGAGGTGGATCGCCAGGCCAAAAGCCGGCTCTCCCACGAAAACGAGCAGGTCAAGGCCCTTTACAAGAACCTCCTCGGCGAGCCGCTGGGGAAGAAGAGTCACCACCTTCTCCACAGGAAGTATATCGACCGGAGAAAAGGATAGTAAGGGTTCCCGATCCTATGGTAAACAGATCCCCGATGCGAAGAGGGGACGGTGTTCATGTTTGAAGCGATTCAGACCATCAAGCAGAACTGTCGGCGCTGCTTTACCTGCGTGCGGGACTGCCCGGTCAAGGCGATCAAGATCGTCGAGGGCCAGGCGTCCGTCGTTCCGGGCCGCTGCGTCGCCTGCGGGAATTGCACGATGGTCTGTTCGCAGAATGCCAAGATCTATGCGGGAGGTCTGGACGGCAACGAAGACCTCCTGCAATCGGGTCTGCCGGTGGCGGCCTTGCTCGCCCCCTCATTCCCGGCCGAGTTTCCCGACCTCCAGCCGGGACAGCTCGTCGGGGCCCTCAAGGCGGCCGGGTATCGTTATGTCGTGGAAGTGGCCTACGGAGCCGACTTGGTTTCGGCGGCCTACCGCGATTTTTTGGCCCGCCATCCGGAAGGGGGCTGGATCGCCTCTTCCTGTCCGGCGGTGAACGAGTACATCCGCAAATATCAGCCGGGGCTGACGGAGCGGCTCATTCCCATCGTGTCGCCCATGGTGGCCACGGCGCTGGCGGTCCGGGAACAGGTCCCCGGAAAGATGCGTTGCGTCTTCATCGGTCCCTGTATCGCCAAGAAGCTCGAGGCCCGCGACGGCTCTCTGCCGGCGGCCGTCGACGAAGTCCTGACCTTCAAGGAGTTGAAGGCGCTCTTTGCCCAAAAGAGCATCGCTCCCCGGCAGGCGGCGCCGCTTCCCTTCGACCCGCCGCTGGCGGGCATGGGCAGGGCCTTTCCGCTCAGCGGCGGACTGCTCAAGAGCGCCCGGCTGGAAGTGGATCTTCTGGACCCCAGGATGCTCGTCGTCAGCGGGCACCAGGAAGTGACCGATGTGCTGGGCGCGACGGCCCGGGGGGAGATCCATCCCTTCCTGGTGGAGCCGCTCATGTGCGAGGGATGTCACGACGGCCCGGGGATGAGCAAAAAGAGTTCCCGGCACCGCGGCAAAGGGTTTGTCACGAAATATGTGAATGAGTGTCGGCAGGCGGGCGAGGTCCGGCCGGCGGCGGAGGCTTCCCCTTTGCCCGGTTGCGCCGGTCTCGATCTGACCAGGGCGTTTCAGGCCGACGATCGCCGGCTCAGGGAACCGACGGAACAGGAGATCCGGGCGATCCTGGCCCGGACCAATAAATTCCTGCCCGGCGATGAACTGAACTGCAAGGCCTGCGGCTACGAGACCTGCCGCACCAAGGCCGTTGCGGTTCATCACGGCTTGGCCGAGGAGGCGATGTGTCTGCCCTTCATGATCGAACAGGCCGAGCGGGTCTGTCATGAACTGCAGATTCCCTGGCGGGAAATCCGGCAGGTGCACCGCCATTTGATCAACACGGAAAAGCTGGCTTCCATGGGACAACTGGCGGCGGGAGTGGCCCACGAACTGAACAACCCGCTGGGGACGATCCTGCTCTATACCAACCTGATGCAGCGCAAGCTTCAGGACCGCGCTGATTTGTCCCACGATCTCAACCTGCTGGTAGAGGAGGCCCAGCGCTGCAAGAAGATCGTCGGAGGGCTGCTCGATTTTGCCCGTCAGAACCGGGTCCGGATGGAGGCGGTGAATGTGGGGGAGATGCTGCGCCACATTCTGGCCAACGCCTTCCAAGCTTTAAGGATCGAGGAAAAAGGAATTCGGCTGATTTACGAGGAACAGACGCCGGACCCCGTGGCCGATCTCGATCGCGACCAGATGACGCAGGTGATCGTGAATCTGGTCAAAAACGCGATCGACGCGATGGAGACCTGCGGCGGGGAGATCCGCCTTAGGGCCGAAGAACTGAACGACAGCGGCCGGATTCGCATCTCCGTCGCCGATCAGGGGCGCGGCATACCGTTGGAAGACAGGGAGCGGATCTATCAGCCGTTCTTCACCACCAAGAGCATCGGGAAAGGGGTTGGCCTGGGCCTCCCCATCTGCTACGGCATTGTGAAGATGCATCGCGGATCGATCTGGTACGACTCGGTCGTCGGATCGGGAACCCAATTTTATATTGAACTGCCCAAGACCCAGGCGATGGCGGGAAGGAGCATGATATCATGAGTGCCACGAAGAAGATTCTTTTTGTCGATGACGACCGGGACTTTCTCAACAGTCAGTCGATCTTTTTTTCGAGCCGGGGATACCAGGTGTTGACCGCCGAAAGCGGGGAGGAGGCGTTGAAACTGCTCGCCAAGGAGGTGCCCGACATTCTGATCCTCGATTTGATGATGGAGCACTTCGATTCCGGCTTCGTCCTGAGCCATCAGATCCGCCAGGACGCACGGTTCAAGGAGCTGCCGATCGTCATGCTTTCCGGCGTCGCGGCAGCGACGGGCCGCCGCTTCGATCAGGAAAGCGAAGGGCTCAAGAAATGGTCCAAACTGGATGCCTTTCTGGACAAGCCGATCACCGGCAAACAGCTCCTTAAAGTGATCGAAGAAAAAACGGGAGCGGCCCTCTGAGATAGGGTGGCAAGGGACCGCAGTCATGAGCAAGGGTAGAATCCTGGTCGTGGACGACGAGTACGGAATCCGTTCCGGCGTCCGCCAGATCCTCGAACTTGAGGGATACGCCGTAGAAGAGGCCGAGACGGGCAGGGCGGCGCTTGCCGTCCTGGATCAGGGTGCATTCGATTGCATCCTGATCGACTACCGCCTTCCCGACATCGACGGCCTCACGCTCTTGCAGGCGATCCGGTCGCGGGAAACGGGCGTCATGACCTGCATGATCACGGCCTACGCCAATATCGAGACGGCCGTGGCCGCAACGCGCCAAGGGGTGGATTTCTTTCTGCCCAAGCCCTTTTCACCCGATGATCTGCTCGGCGTCATCGAAACGTTGCTCCTCCGGAAAAAGCAAAACGAGGCGGCCGCGCAGTTAAAACTCGCCCACGAGGCCGGTCTTTCGGCGCTGGCTTCGGAAAAGAGTCAGACCCGCTCTCTGGTGGAAAGCCTCCGGGACGCGGTTCTGGTCGTCAACCGGGCGGGGGAGGTCGTCCTCGTCAACCGGGCCATGGTGTTTCTGCTCCAGAGCGAGGAGGCCCTGCTCCTGCGGCAGCCGGTCGATGCGGTCCTTTGCAGCGACGACTTCGCCCCGGTGCGCTCGGCGCTCGGCGTTTCTTCCACGAGTCGAACCGTGTTCGATATGGAGCTCGGGGATCGCCAGTACATGGTCAGTATCGCCCCCTTTCATTCCGAAACCCGGGAAGTCCTCGGCCATATCCTCACCATCTCCGACATCTCGGAGATGAGGCGGCTGGCCATGGAAAAATCGCGTTTCATCCGCACCATGGTCCATGAATTCCGTTCCCCCTTGGGCGCCATCAAGGGGATTCTGGAGGTGGCTCTCGACAAGTCCCTGGGGGATCGCCTGGAAGCCTACCTTCCCCTGCTGAGCCGGGCGGAGATAAGGCTGGACGCCATGGTGGAACTGATCGGCAACCTCCTTTCGGTTTCGCGGATCGAGATGGAGGGGCAAAACCGGGCGCCGGCGAAACCGATCGACGTGAACCCCGTCGTCAAGGAGATCAGGGAACTCTATCGGGAGCGGGCGGCGACGCGCCATCTCGGCTATGAGATCACCGTCGAGCCCGATCTCGGCGGGGTGCTCATTGCGGCCGAGGACCTCCGGACCATCCTGACGAATCTGGTCGGCAACGCCATCAAATACAACCGGGATCAGGGGACGGTGGCGCTTCGGATCGGCCGCGACAACGGCGAGGTGCGGATCGAAGTGGCGGACACCGGCCTCGGGATCCGGGCGCAGAACCTGCCCCACCTCTTTACGGAGTTCTTCCGGGAGAAACGTCCCGAGACCCGCGGGGTGGAAGGAAACGGCCTGGGGCTGGCCATCGTCAAACGGCTGGTGGAGCGCGCCGCCGGCCGGATCAATGTGGCCAGCACCGAAGGGGCCGGCACGACGTTCACCCTCTACCTGCCCGCCGGTCCGCCACCCGATCCCCAGCAGGCAAATCCGTAGGGAGTCCGCTTTCCGGATTCTTCGCCCTCACACCTCAATTTCCCAGGCAAGCCAATTGCAGGAAATCACATCGGATACAGGGGATGGTCAGAAAGCCGTGGCAAAATCGGCGCTACGGTACTATAGGGCTGTGGTCAAAAGAGGTAAACGCGGATTGGGTAGTGAATAGTCAATTTTTCTGAATGGAGAAGATCATTCCTTGACCGAAGCCATCAAGCTGCTCTTTGTTTTTGTCGTCATGGTCGTCCTGCTCATGCGCCGCGCCAATCTGGGCGCCGTCATGGCGGGCGCCTCTTGCCTATTGGGGTTGCTCTTTCAACTGGACCTTTTGGCCTGGCAGGGCGTGATCGTGACCACCCTGACCAGCGTCACCAATCTGAATCTGCTGGTCGCCCTGGCCTTGATCATGGTGATGGAAGAGATCTTGCGCCGGGAAGGCATCCTGCAACGCATGGTCGGCGCCCTGCGGGGACTGGTCGACAATCCGCGGGTGGTGCTGGCCACTTTGCCCGCCCTGGTAGGATTGCTGCCCTCTTCGGGCGGGGCCATCTTTTCGGCGCCCATGATTGCCGAAGTCAGCAGCGGCAGCGGGGCCACCGCGGAGCAAAAGAGCTTCATCAACTACTGGTACCGGCACATCTGGGAGCTGGTCTCGCCGATCTATCCGGCAGTGCTGCTCATCATCCAGGTCTTCGAAAAACCCTTGGACAGTGTGCTCCTCCTGCTGCTGCCGACGCCGGTCATCGCGGTGCTCGTCGGCTGGCCGACCGCCTTCCGCGGTCTCGTGTTCCACCCCTTTCACTCCGATGATCCGCAACTCCGCCGGCACCTGCGCGATCTGGCGGCGGGACTGGCGCCGATCGCCATCGTCCTGCTGTTGGTGCTGGTGCTCAAGTTGGCGGCGGCCGCGGCGTTGACGATGGTGGTGGCGGGGCTGCTTTTCCTGCATCGTTATTCCCCGGCCAAGTGGCTGCCCCTGATGCGGGAAGCCTTGTCCGTCCCGGTGTTGGTCTCGGTCGCCGCGGTGCTTTTTTTCAAGGAGATGCTGCTGGCGACCAAGGCCGTGGCGGTGTTGGCGCCGCTGCTGACGGCCGCGCATATTCCCGTGGTGGGTCTCTTTATCGTCTTGCCCTTCCTGGTGGGGCTGCTGACCGGGGCGCCCCAGGCCTTCGTGGGCACGGCGGCGCCCATTCTCATCGGTCTTGTGGGGGTGTCGGCCGTCTCGCCGGCGATGGTGGCGATGGTGGTGGTCAGCGGTTACGGGGGGGTCATGCTTTCGCCGGCGCATTTATGCCTCGTGCTGACCGTCTCTTACTTCAAGGCCGATCCGGGCAAGGTGTACCGGATGGCCGTGGTCCCGGAACTTCTTCTGGTCGGGATCACGCTTGGCTATCTGCTTATTTTGTAAGGGAAATCCTGAGCAGGAACGCCTAGAACCGATACTCCAGGCGGGTCGTGAGGCTCGTCTGGTCCGACCAGACCTTGACCCCGTGATCCCAGGTCATGTCCGCATTGATAACATCGTGGACCCAACGATGAGACCCCTGCGTCCGGATCCGGAGGTAATCCGCCTCCAGGCCGACACTGATGTTTCGGGCCAGAGCGGCCTTGAGGCCGAGGGAGGCGTGCCAGCCGTCGCCGCTGGTCTTTTCGTAGGTCCAGCGATTCCCCGCCCGGAGCAAGTGGCGATCGCTGTTGTCCCCCTCGACATAGGCCCAATCGAGCTGGCCAAAGAGGGTCAGACCGGGGATCCGGAGATGCCTTCCCAGCTCATAGGCCGATCTGATCCCCAGAAAATACTGCCAGTAGGTCTGCTGGAAACGGATGGCGTCGCCGGGCAAGGGGTCCGGGGGGAAAGGGTCGGCCGGATAGGTCTGGACGCCGTTATGGGCCACCAGTTCCACCTGCTGCCAACGGATCCCGATCACCGGCCGCAGGTCCAGCCAGACCGGCAGCCCCAGCCAGTCCGCCACCTTCAGATCCGCATCGCCCCGGACCATATAGCTCGGTTCCAGTCGACATTGCGATTCCGAATAGATGGTCTTGACGTCCGGTCTGCCATCGTCGTCCCAGTCGGAATCCTTGAAGGAGCCGTCGGATTCCTTAGACCCGTTTCTGAGGATCTCCACCCCCAGAGAAATGCGGGAGAAGCGGCGCCTGAATTCCCCGCCCACCCACCAGGTGTTCAGGGGGAACTCCAGGCGACTCAAGGGCGCCTGATAGGGGGGATAGGGATTGCCGAATTCATAGGACGTGTGGCTCCCGAAATAGCGCTTGACCTGGAGTTCGGCCGACCAGGGGTTTTCCTCCGCCGTCCCGGGCGTAGGAAATAAGGCCAGGAGCAAGAGCAGCGCCGGGAGCCAGAGCCGTTGCCGCCGGGAGAAACGGGTTTTAGTTCTCTTTCTGCCGTAAAAAAGGTTCATGGTTCTCTTGCCGGAGCGATCGGACGGGGTTCTGCAAAGGGCGGGAAAGCCGTTTCCCCAGCAGCAAAACAAAAGGGGCTGACCGCTCATGGGCCAACCCCTCTGGTTTTCTATGGTGGGCCAGGACAGAATTGAACTGTCGACACACGGATTTTCAGTCCAAAAAACATAATTAAATCAAGCCCTTGGTCTTGTGTGTGATTTCCCGTAAATAACTAATCTTGCACGCCTTGACGGATTCTTGTTGCTTCCTGCCTATTCCGTCTGTTCCCCGATTTTCCTTCTACTTCCATCACAAATTTATCACATCGAAAAGGAGGGGCACTATCTATTAGGCGAAACTACCGGGAGGCCCTCTTGGGTGAAGTGCCGGTGCCGCGCTTGGTCAAATGTTTGGTCTTCTCCACCAGATCAATCAGCGACAGCAGGGCCGTGTTCACCGCCTCCTCATTCGGGAAGGCTTTCGCCACCTCCGGTTTGAGCACGATGATGTTGGACGACTCCCGCAGCCGCTGGGCATATTTCCCCCGCACGAATCCGTCTGGAAAATCGCCGCGTTTGTACTCGGCTCGCAATTCGCCGCTGTCTGGCGCTTTATCCTTTAATTCCCGTTCTGCTTTCATAAGTCTCTTCTAGCATGTTTCTGGTTTTGAAATCCATTTCTTCTCGAAACAGCCCCGGTTCCCCTTCCATTCTCTGTGCAGTGTGCTAAACATCCACATTATCATTGACAGATTTATCCACTTTCCTTAAGGTTAGAACGAACAGCGGCCAGTTAAGGAAGGCACATGAATCGGGTTGTCAGAAACTGGGCAGAGACGTCCAATTACGATCTCCGGACAGCGGAAGCCATGTACCAGGCGGGCCGGTATCTCTATGTCGTCTTCATGTGCCATCTGGCCATCGAGAAAATGCTGAAGGCGGTCTTGGCGCAAAAACATCCGGAAGACGTGCCGCCCAAGATCCACAACCTGATTAACCTGGCCCAGAAAACCGGGTTGACCCTTCCGGAGCATCTGAAGGATTTTTTTCAGAGAATCGATAACGTCAGCGTCATCACCCGCTATCCGGAAGATCTCCGGACGCTGTCCAAGGAGTTCAATCAGGAAACAGCGAAAAAGATCCTGACCGAGACCAAAAGGATGATCAAATGGCTCAAGCAACAGCTGAAATCAGACGCATAGTCGCCCGGTACGCAGCCAACCTTAGGGCACTGGGTGTGCCGGTCGAGAGGATATACCTTTTCGGATCTCAAGCCCGTCGGGATGCCGGCAAGGACAGCGATGTCGATCTGGCGGTTGTGTCTCCTCTGTTTGAAAAGATGAGTCTCTGGGACCGGGCTGGTTTTTTAGGAAAGGCGGCCTGGGATATCGAGCATCCGATCGATGTCCTCGGGTTTGCACCGTCGCAGGTTCGGAAAGCGGCCCCGGGCTCACTGCTGGGTCACATCGTGAAGAATGGCATCGAAATCGTCCACTAAGGTCGCGCGCTTATCGCTTGGCCCGAGCGATCTTCATTGACCAGCCCGGATTTTCAGCGACCCTTCTTTCACCTTCCCATCCACAGTCGTCCATACCATCAAAAAAACTTTTCCTATAACTCCTATAGTCTCTGGCTTCTTAGACAATTCAAAAATGCGCTTCTATCCTGCCTTCAAAAAGGAGGCGCATATGGAGAAGGCAGGAGAAGACAGGGGCGACAGGGCAGACCAGCAAACCACCGGCCAGGCCAAATGGACCTTCCTGGTCTACATGGCCGGTGACAACAACCTGGACGGTGCGGCCCTCCGGGACATCGCCGAGATGGCCAAGGCGGGTTCGACAAAGGACGTCCACATCCTGGTCCAACTCGACCGGATCGAGGACCAGAAGACCCGGCGCTTCCGGATCACCCAGGGCGGCGGGTTCAAGAAAGACTGCATCGAAACCTTCGGCGACACCAACACCGGCGATCCCCAGGTCCTCTACAGCTTCTGCCAATGGGCGATCGCGAACTACCCGGCCGATCGTTATGCCCTGATCCTCTGGAACCACGGCAGCGGCTGGTGGGAGGAGGCTAAGAGCCGGGCCGCCGGTCCCGTCGGCAGGCGCCTGCACCGGCAACTCTTCCGCCACACCTTTCCCCAAGCCCACCGCAGCATCTGTTACGACGACACCTCTGGCGGCGACGCCCTGGACAACAGGGAACTAAGGGTTGTCCTGGCCGGGATCTGTACGCTCCTGGGCCGGAAGATCGACCTCCTGGGCATGGACGCCTGCCTCATGAACATGGTCGAGGTGGCTTATCAGCTCCGGGATTCTGTGCAGGTGATCGTCGGCTCGGAGATCGAGGAGCCCTTCGACGGCTGGCCCTATGCTGAGATCCTCTCTCGTCTGGCCAGCCGTCCTCGCCAGGATCCTGCCACTTTCGCCCGCTGGATCGTCAAAAGCTACCTTGCCTCCTACCAAGGGAAGGGCGAGATCGTCACCCAGTCCGCCCTGGACACAGTCCTGATCAACAACGTGGTGGCAAAGATCGACGCCTTGTCGAAGGCCCTCGTCGCCGCCCTCGAGACCGACGCCAAGCTCATTGCCGCCGCCCGCAAGAAGAGCCCCTGTTTCTACGACGACAACTACATCGACCTCCTCTGTTTTGCCAAGCACCTCCGCCACGCTACCACCCCCGATCTCCGTGCTACGGCAGAGGCCCTCCTCACCGCCCTCAAGCCCGGCAAGGGGCGGCTGATCCTCAGCCAGGGGAAGATCGGCCTGGCGGTCCGAGGCACCGGCGGGCTTTCGATCTATTTTCCCGGCGACCGGATCAACCCCGCCTATCGGGATCTCGACTTCTGCGACGATTGCCGGTGGCCGAAGTTCTTGGAGAGGTATCTGCAATGACCGACAGCCCCAATAACGGCAACGACCGGTACAACCGGCTCCTTCTGGAGAGTATCGCAAAGCTTTCCGGCCAGACCGAGGCGCTCAATCACCGCTACGCCGCCCTGGATAAGTCGATCTGCCTCCTCAAACAGGCCTACGAGGCAAGCCTCCAGGCCGATCACCAGGTCATGGCCGATCTCTTGGCCCAGGTCCGGCGGATCACCACCATCGTCGAGGACCTCTCCTGCCAAGAGCATGCCCGCCGGCTCCACGACTTCCAACACCGGATTGCCGCCCTGGAGGCCTACGTCATTCCGTCGAAATGGGCGTCGCGCTTCATCGCGGCCTTTTTTCAGAAGACGGGCTGGGTTTTCGGCGCCCTGATCATCGGCTCGATCGGCTACGCAATCTACCGCGTGGCTGTGAAGATCGTGCAACCTTAAACCAAAGGAGGACCAAACCATGGCAAAGACAAGCAGAGTCGGAAGGAACGACCTGGTCGGGACCGTCGCCGGTACCACGGAGCTGACCAAGGAGAACGCGAAGAAGGTGGTGAACGCCGTCCTGGAGGGCATTCTCACCGTCCTCGAACAGACGGGGTCCCTCCGGCTGGCCAACTTCGGGACCTTCACCGTCAAGCAGACCAAGGAGCGGCAGGGGATCAACCCCAAGACGCAGCAGCCGATCACCATCCCGGCAGGCTACCGGATGGGCTTCAAGGTCTCCCAGTCCTGGAAGAAGGGGATGGTGCTGCGGAAAAGGGAGCAGGAGCGGGACAAGGTCAAGGTGCACCTGCCCAAGCCGGCCCCGAAGGCCGCGGTGGCGGCCAAGGCCAAGGGAAAGAAGAAGTAGGCCAGGGGCGTGCCGGACACCTCCCCGAAACTCTTTTCTCACGGTCCGGCACGCCGCCTCTCACTCCGCCCGCCACATCGCAGTCCCGGTGTGGCGGGCGCTCACCTTTGCCCGGGGGTGGCTTGGGGGGGTTAGGGGGGGGCCAAACCCAAGGTGAGCCACCGGGGCAAACTTCAAGGTGCATGGGGAGTCAGGAAGGGGGAATGTTGAATGGCTAGTAACCCAGGAACCAGGGTCATTTTCTCGCCCCAGGGCGGGACATCCAAGGAAATGGCCAGGCTGATCAAAGCCGCAAAGAAAGAGATCGCGGTGGCCGTCTACGCTTTTTCCTCGAAATACCTCGGCCAGGCCCTGGCTGGGGCCTTGAAGCGCGGGGTTAAGATCCGGGTCCTCCTGGACGCAGACAATGCCCGGAAGGCCTACTCCCTCGACGAGTGGCTCGCCGGTGAGGGGATCGAGCTCCGGTTTATCAAGATCAAGCGCGGCTCCCTCCACCACAAGTTCATGCTCATCGACGGTAAGATCCTCATCACCGGCAGCTACAATTTTACGAACGAGTCGGAGTTTCGGAACTACGAGGCCGCGATCTTCACTAACCACAAAGGGCTTATCCAGGCCTAGATCGGAA
>JAKAFS010000040.1 GCA_021817825.1 Deltaproteobacteria bacterium
TCCCTGACGGCCACCGACGGCTGCGGGACCGGCAGCTTGTACACGGTCCTCCGCGGCGCGGACGACGCCGATGTGGATCCGTCCAACGGCACGCCCCACGCCGGCGCCATCTACGCGCCGCTGGCCCGGCACAAGATCGCCTGCGGCACCGCCGGCGACGCGGCGAACCAGAACGTCTCGGACGGGTGCCCCTCGTTTTCCCCCGACCCGCCGGCCCTGCAAGAACAATTCTGCATCGTCCCGTGGCCGCCTCTTTGGCTGTCCGGCAAGGGTGCGTACCGTCTATTTTATGCTTTTATTAATGGATGTTATCGATTTATTTGCGTTTATAATAAAAATATTCTTGACAATTAAATTACACTCATGTCATTTATGACGCACGTTTGGGGCAATATTCGTCTATGTGGAGCGACCTTGAACTATCGTAGCAAAGTATCAAAAGCCTTTATCGATTTCGACAGCAAGAAACAATCGTCAAGCAACAAGTGCCAGTATCATAAGTAGATGTTCCGTAAGTTTCGGCAGTGAAGCCGGTAGGCGTTTTTCGAGAAAAACGTCCGACATATACTTTTGAATTGTCCCGGAAATTTTAATCTCTGCGGAGGGTTGAAATGAGACCAGGGCCCAGGCTTTCTTCGCTTCTTCTTGCTTGTTTCCTTTCCCTTCCTTTATTGATTTTCCCTTTTGATAAATCCCCGGCGGCCGAGCCGGAAGTGGAAACCTCAGCTTCCGCTTCCAATTCAGGGGCGACCCTCTCCGATCCCGTCAGCACAGGCGCCGCAGTCATCGGCATTCCCATAAAAATCCCTCCGGGACGAAAGGGCATCGCCCCTAATCTATCCCTCACCTATAGCTCAAGCCGGGGCAACGGCTGGGTAGGCGTCGGCTGGGATTTGGGGTTGGGCGCCATCCAGCGTTCCACCAAAAGAGGGACGAATTATAGCGCAAACGACTATGTGGCGGCCATGAATGGGGCTGTCTCCGAGCTGGTTTCCCGCACGGATTGGGGAAGCAACTGTTACGGATTGAAAATAGAAAAGGACTTCAGCCGGTATTATTTCAACTCGACCACCGGCGGCTGGGAAGTGACGGCAAAGAACGGCACAAAGTACTTCTATGGTTCGGCATCCAACTCCAGGCAAGGAAGCACCGCCGGGACTTTCAAATGGCATTTGGACCGGGTAGAAGACTTGAACGGCAATTACATGACCGTGACCTATTTCCAGGATCAGGGCGAGGTCTATCCCGAGCGAATCGACTATACCGGCAAGGCTGGAAGCGCCTCGCCGTCGAATTATGTCCTTTTCATCCGCGATAACTCCTTGAGAACCGACGTTTCCTGGATGTATCCGGGGAATCTCCATGTCAAGACGGCCCACAGGTTAAAGGAAATCCAAACCTATGCCAACGGCTCATTGGCGGGTAAGTATGTCTTGGATTATGCTTACAGTGCCAACTCGCAACGTTCCCTCCTCACCCAGGTCACCCAGTTCGGGTCGGATGGCAGTTCTTTGCCGGCGACTAAATTCACGTGGCAGAATGAGAGCCATAACTGGTCTTCTACGAATGGAGAGCTATTCGATTTAAGTATTGCTGATGGATATGAGAATGCCAACACCTATCCCATGGTGGTTGGTGACTTCAATGGCGACGGCAAGACTGATGTCGGCCGTGTGACCAGCGGCGGTGTCCAAATATATCTATCCAACGGTGCGGGTGGCTGGTCGGCGATGCCCTTGCTTCCCCATCTGGGGACCAACGAGGGATATACCAATGCCAATACTCACCCTCTGGTTCTCGGCGACTTCAACGGCGACGGCAAAACAGATGTCGGCCGCGTATCCGGCAGTGGAGTTCAAATTTATCTGTCCGATGGAGCAGGCGGCTGGTCGGCGATGCCCTCTCTTCCTCACTTGGGGACCAATGAAGGATTTACCAACGCCTATGTCTATCCTATGGCGATCGGTGACTTCAACGGCGACGGCAAGACCGATGTTGGCCGCGTATCCAACGGCGGCGTGCAGGTTTATCTATCCAACGGGTCGGGCGGCTGGACGGCGATGCCCTGGCTTCCCCACTTGGGAATCAGTGAGGGATATGCCAATGCCAATACCTATCCTATGGCTATTGGCGATTTCAATGGCGACGGCAAGACCGATCTCGGCCGCGTATCGGGCTCGAGTGTAGATGTTTATCTGTCCAACGGCGCAGGCGGCTGGACGGCGATGGCCGGACTTCCTCACCTGGGGATCAATGAGGGGTTTACCGACGCCTATACTTATCCCATGGTTGTCGGCGACTTCAACGGCGATGGCAAGGCCGATCTCGGCCGTATCGGCAGCGCCGGCATGGATACCTATCTGTCCGACGGGGCCGGTGTCTGGACGGGGATTCCCGCGCTCCCCCATCTGGGGACGAACGAGGGATATAGCAATGCCAACGCCTATCCCATGGTTATCGGTGATTTCAATGGCGACGGCAAGACCGATGTTGGCCGCGTATCCGGCAGCGGTGTTCAAGTTTATCTCGCTGATGGAGCGGGTAGCTGGACAGCGTCCACCGTCATATCCCGGTGGGGCGCCGCCCAGTTCAGCGACGGCAACCTCTATCCTATGTTCTTCGGCGACTTCAACGGCGACGGCAAGATGGATGTCGGCCGGATATGCATCGGCGTGGAGGCTACCCACGCCGCTCCTTCCTTTTCGGATTTCATCACCCAGATTACCAACCCTGCCGGTGGAAAGACCACAATCTCCTATAAATCTTCCTCGGATTACGAAAACACCCTCATGCCCTTTATCCTCAAGACCGTATCCGAGATATCGGTCAACGATGACAACGGCAACATAGCTACTACACAGTATGCCTATTCCGGCGGGCTTTTTGATTTTGCGGCAAGAGAGTTCCGCGGCTTTGCCTATCAAAAGTTCACCGGCCTGAACGGCATAGTCAAAGAGACCTGGTACAAGCAGGATGAACTGTTCCAGGGGCTGCCCTACGACGAAGTCGTAAAAGACCAGGCAGGCAACATCTATACGGGAACGCACAACACCCTCGACGTGAAGCTCTACTATAACACAACGGCCATTTTCCCTTACATCACCCAGAAAGACGATTATATCTACGACGGGGCGGCAACTCCCAAGAATGTAAAAACAGTCATTGACTACGATGATTACGGCAATCTGACGCGCAAGTATTCCTATGGAGACGTGGCTGTTTCGGGAGACGAAAAGGATGAAGTCGTCGAATACACGGCAAACACGACTGCCTGGCTGTTTTTGCCCTCCCGCACCTATTTAAAGGATTCCTCAGGCAGCATGAAGTCCCAGGCGTGGTTCCGCTATTACAATAACGGAAACCTTTGGCAAAAAGAAGACTGGCTCAACGGCGGGACAAATCCCGTCGTGACCTATCAATATGACAGCTACGGGAATCCGACTGCCGTGACCGATCCTCGGTCGAATACGGCGACAACGGCCTATGATAGTTCATCCCATACCTTTCCGACGGCCACGACAAGCCCCGCCCCTTTCAATTTCGTTTCCTATGCGACCTCCGATTATAAATTCGGCAAGCCGCTTACCAGCACGGACATCAACGGCAACACGACGACTTACGACTATGACGGCTTCGGCAGGCCCAAAGTAGTCACAAGCCCTGAAAACAACCCTTCCCCTGCTTATGCCTGGAAAGAAGTCTACTACGACGGCTTTGGCCGGACGATCAAAAAAAGAACCGGCGGCCCCGATGGGAAAGTGACGGCTCAGAAGACCGTGTACAACACCGCCGGTCAGGTGGCGGCGACCTCCCTGCCCTATTTCGAAGGGCAGGAGAGCCCGGCTTGGACTTACTATGCCTACGACCCCATGGGCAGGGTCACGGAAGTGACGAACCCCGACGGCACGACGCTGTCCAAGAGTTACATGCAGGGCCGAACGACCATCGTGGATGCCAGTGGCCACCGGCGGGTGGAGGAAAGGGACGTTTACGGCAGGCTCGTGAAGGTGGGGGAATATGCCGCTGCCGGCCTCTATGCGACCACGACCTACCAATACGATGTCCTGGGGAACCTCCTTTTTGTAAAAGACGCTGCCAACAACCAGACCACCATGACCTACGACACCCTTTCCCGGAAGCGGACCATGCACGATCCGGACATGGGGAACTGGTCCTACAGCTACGATGCCAACGGCAATCTCCTCTCCCAGACGGACGCGAAGCTACAGACGATCAGTTTCAGCTATGATGCGCTCAACCGGGTCCAAGCCAAGCAATATCCCTCGGGAACCAATGTGGCATACACCTATGACGAAGCTTCATCGACCAACGCCAGAGGCAAGCTCACGACCGTGACCGATGCGTCGGGTTCGGAAAAATCATTCTATGATGCACTGGGAAATATCCTAAAGACCATAAAGACTGTTGACGGCACATCCTATACTACTGAGACGAGCTATGATGCCCTGGGCAGGCCGGTCGCCGTTAAATACCCCGACCTGGAAACCGTCTCCTACAGCTACGATTCAGGCGGAAACCTCTCCGGGGTGGCGGGTTATGCGACCTATACGGGATTCAACGCTCTGGGGCAGCCGAGTACGGTCACCTATGCCAATGGCGTAGATACTATCATGCAGTACTATCCCTTGACCAATAGGCTCTACTCGATTACCACGAACAGTACCGCCGTCGGCGGCCTCCAGAACCTGGCCTATACCTATGACTATAGCGGCAACATCGTCCGGATCGATGATTTCATGGACGCCAACCGCTCGCAGAGTTTCCAGTACGACGACCTGAACAGGCTTATCCAGGCCCAGAGCACCGCCTATGGGGGAACAGGAATCCTCTCCTATGAGTACAACGCGATCGGCAACATGACCTATAACTCCCAGATGGGCGTCTACAGCTACAATACCAACGGCGTCAGACCCCATGCCGTCACCCAGGCAGGAGCGAACACCTACGCCTACGATGCCAACGGCAACATGATCAACCGGGGCGGCATCACGATCACCTATGATTACGACAATAGGCCCGTGAGCGCCGGTTCCGCAAGTTTCGTCTACGACTATTCCGGGCAGCGGGTGAAGAAGATCGGTTCCACGACGGTAATCTATATTGGCAAGCATTACGAGTGCTCAGGCAGCGTCTGCAAGAAGTATATCTTTGCCGGCAGTCAACGCATCGCTATGAAGCAGGGCAGCTCGATCCTCTATTACCACTCGGACCATCTGGGAAGCGCCAGCCTTGTGACCGATCAGAGCGGGAACAAGGCCGAGGAGATCTACTACTATCCCTATGGAGGATCGCGCCAGGATTCGGGAGGCGTCAACGTCAGGTACAAGTACACGGGCCAGGAACTGGACGATGAGACGGGGCTCTATTACTACAACGCCCGCTATTACGATCCGCTATTGGGCAGGTTCATCAGCGCAGACACCATCGTCCAGGCACCCTTTGATCCCCAGACACTGAACCGGTATAGTTACTGTCGGAACAATCCAATAATCTATACGGATCCGAGTGGAAACTCCTTCTGGGAGGACCTATTTAATGTTCTTGACCCAGGAACATACTTGTCAAGAAAGGCTACCGAATATTTGATCGATAAAGTGCCAGATTATAATGTCAAAAGTATCCTGCAGGGAATGGATAGTAGCTTTTGGGGTTCTGTGTCACCGCAAATGGCGGCGAAAGAGGGTGGCTTAACCGGTGCTCTTACATGGATAACTGGTGGAAATCTATCGTATTCATACGAAAGCGGCTTTGGAGTGCACCTTGGTGGAAGTTATTGCGGCTACTACGGCTGTGTTTTTGGAGGGGTGGATTGGAATTCTCGCGGTTACAATAGCGGATTTTCTGCAATGATTGGCTATGGTTATACTTCCGGAGAGAACGGTCAGGGTGCCGGTGTTGGCATATATGCATCATGGAGTTTCAGCCAGGATTCAGGAGATATAGGTGTTTTTGCCGGCTACCTAGGCAAAGGCTGGTCAGCAGGTATTAATTATAGTCTGATAGCACAACGAGCATCCGGTTGGGCTAATGTCTCCATTGGAGAGCTGGTGCAATATGGAATAAATACGTCGGATAGTGGTCGAAATATGGTGGTTGGCTATGGTGGTGAATCTGTTTTTGGCAAGGAAAATCCTCAAAGCATGGTCGGTGAAACAAGATGGTATATGAAGGCTTTGAATGTCGCCCTTGGCCTTCAGCCGACGTCTATTTTTCATGACGGCTGGGTGGTTGGGAAGGGTCTGGGTGGCGGAAATGTTGAATTCTGGACCTCCACGGTACCGTCTGCGTTTGCAGGCAGAGCAATCGGCGGACCGAGAAGATTGCATCCTTATTTGTCCAACAGTATTAATTTTTAAGGTAATTGATCCTGTTCTGGCACCTGTGTTAAAGGTGCCAGATGGATTTAACTACTTATCATGATTTTATATCCAGCGAGAATAAAGCAAGAAAATATCTGCTGGAAAAATGCTTCAAAAACCATCAACGATTTTGTCCTCGCTGTCGACAGCGAAAGTTAAGAAGTAATCGCAGTAATCGGGGACGGGTTCAGATTTATTTTTGGAATAATCAGGTAGTCGTTCACATTTAATGCGCCAACATGCGGTGTTCAGCCCGAGACGGCAAATGGAACAAATCGATATCAAGATCTACCCGGAGGGGAAAAGATGAAAACAAGCTTCAAGCATGAAGGACTGATCCGATTCATTGCATTCCTGTTTGTCTTCATCCCTTTCATCGATGCCTATGGGGCCACCACGACCGTCTACGACTATGACGATACGAACCGGATGGTCCGCGTCAGGACGGGGTCCGAGGGGAATCCCGTCATCACGGCGTCAGCCGGAACCAACGGAACCATATCGTCTTCCGGCTCTTCCACTGTGGGCTTCAATGGCGAGAAAACCTATACCATTACGGCGAATCCCGGCTATCAGATCAGCAACGTCATCGTCGACGGCGTATCCAAAGGGGCGATCAGCACCTATACGTTCAGCAATGTAAATACCAGCCATGCGATCGCGGCGGTGTTCGATGTGGCCTACTATATCATTACGGCAACGGCCACCGGCAGCGGCACGATCGCTCCCCTGGGGCTTTCCGGCGTCGTCTACGGCGGCAGTGCGGCGTACACGATAACGGCCGATGCGGGAAACCAGATCAGCGATGTCAAGGTGGACGGCGTCTCCCAAGGGCCGATCGGCAGTTATACCTTCAGCAACGTCACCGCGCACCGGACCATCGAGGCCTTCTTCACCACCTTTACGCAATCAGGCCCGATCAGGAGTGCCGGCGCCACGCCTGTTTATTACCCGACGCTCCAGGATGCCTACAATGCCGCAGCGGATGGAAGCACGATCCAGGTCAAGGCCCAGACCCTGGAACAGAGTCTCAATATCAACAGAAACGTTTCCGTTTCCGTTGTCGGCGGCTATAACGCTGACTATTCGGCCATAACGGGCAATACCCTCCTGGCGGGGTCGATTTCGACAGCCGCCGGCGGCGGGCAGGTGACGATCGGCAATTTCATCATCACCGCGCCAATGCTGGCCACGATCTCCATCAACGCGGGGGCCGCCTCCACCAACAATACCAATGTCACCCTGACACTTTCCTGCACCGGCACACGGGGCTGCGCACAGATGCAGTTCTCGAACGACAACGTGAACTATACGGCTCCGGAAGCCTACGTCACGACAAAGGCCTGGGAATTGACGGCCGGCGACGGCTCCAAGACCGTCTATGCGCGATTCCAGGACGGGCAGGGCTACTGGTCCGCGCCTCACAGCGCCCAGATCCTCGTGGACAAGAGCGCCCCGTCTTCGAGCGCTTCTACCACGGGCGGCGCCTATGCGACGGCCCATTCGGTGACGCTCACCTGCTCGCCCGGTTCCGGTGCGGCCTGCGACAAGATCTACTACACGACGGACGGCACAACGCCCACCACTGCCTCGCAGGTCTACTCAGGGCCTATCTATATGGAGACGACGACGGTGCTGAAGTTCTTCGCCGTCGATCAGGCCGGCAACCGGGATATCGTGCGGACCCAGACCTATTTCATCGGCCCCCATCAGGATTCAGGTTCCGTAAGGATTGCCGGCGCCACGCCGATTTATTACGCGACCCTTCTTGACGCCTACTATGCCGCAGCCAACGGAAGCACCATCCAGGTCAAAGGCGAAACGTTGGAACAGAATTTCTATGCCTACAAGGACATTTCCGTTGCCATCGCAGGAGGATACAATGACGATTTTACAGCCGTAACGGGCAGAACCTCCCTGTCCGGTACCGTCCAGACCTGGGAAGGCGGCGGGTCGTTGACTTTGGGGAATGTCATCCTCTTATCCGATTCCCCGGAGGTTCCGGCGCCGGCCGCGCCGGTCACGACCCTGTATCCATCGGAGCCGACGATGTATCATGTGCCCCAGTTTATCACGCTCCATTGCAGCGACGGCTCTGGTCCGGGATGCGGCGATATCTACTATACGACCGACGGCACGACGCCCACGACGGCATCGCCCGTCTATTCCGACCCCATCTATATCCGGGCCACAACCACGGTCAAATTTTTCGCCAAAGACCTGGCCGGCAATTCTGAGGCGGTAAAGACGCAAACCATCACCATCGCGTCCGCAAGGGTCAGCGGTGCGGAAGGTACGAGTCCCACGTACTATACGTCACTCCAGGCGGCCTATGATGCCGCGCCCGATGGCTCCAGGATTCAGGTCAAGGCGATGAACCCGGTGGAGAGCCTGATCGCGAACAGACGTATATCGGTGGCGGTTGAAGGAGGGTACAGCGATTATTTCGAATTAGAGGATGACAAGACGGTGCTGGAAGGCGCGATCCAAACCGGAACGGTCAGCATCGGTGATGTCGTTACCATGAGTCCGCCTGATCCGCTTTTTGCCACTTTTGCAAACGGCATCCGGCGATGGGACGGCACTGCCTGGAGCCAACTTAACACTACAAATCCGGTGAGCATGGTGGCATCGGGTTCCCTGTTGTATGTATATGGACTATCGGGTGCAGCGGGTATCTGGCGATGGGATGGCACTGCCTGGAGCCAGCTTAACACTATAAATCCGACGAGCATGGTGGCATCGGGTTCCCTGTTGTACGTATATGGACTATCAGGTGCACCTGGTATCTGGCGATGGGATGGCACTGCCTGGAGTCGGCTTAACACTATTGATCCGACGAGTGTGGTTGCATCGGGTTCCACGTTGTATGCGAACCTCACGGGATATGGCCTTTATAGTTGGGATGGCACTGCCTGGACCCAGATTACGCCAAACAATGCCGAGAATATCGTCTCCGGCACGCTGTTATATGGGGATTTCGGAACTGACGGCATCTGGAAGTGGGATGGCACGACATGGAGTCAGTTTGCACCGGAAAATCCGGAAAATATGGTGGTATCCGGCTCGATTCTGTATGCAGATTTCGGTACCGGCGGCCTCTGGAAATGGGATGGCACGACATGGAGTCAGCTTGCACCGGAAAATCCGGAAAACATGGTGGTATCCGGCTCGATTCTGTATGGAGATTTTGGTGCCGGCGGGCTCTGGAAATGGGATGGCACGACGTGGAGTCAGCTTGCACCAGAAAATCCGGAAAGCATGGTTGCCTCAGGGGCGATATTATATGCTGACTTGGGGACAGGCGGGCTCTGGAAGTGGGATGGCACTACGTGGACTCAAATGACGCCGTCTGATCCAATCAGCATGGAGGTGGGGTTTTGACGACCGGTTTTACAGTGCAATGGATGGAATTGATTCATCTCAGACCACCGAAATCTGCGATTTCTAAAATGGCATGATTTTGGAAAAACATGATCAAACGACAGTTAAATGAATGATAATTTTATGAAACTCTGGAGGCATGAAAAATGAAGAAATATCTATTGTCCATCACGATTATTCTGTTCTTGGGAGCCAATCTGTATGCCGCCGATGGCAATCTGATCGTCAACGGCAATGTCGGGATAGGGACAACAACCCCGGCGGCGAAACTCGATGTGGGTGGAAAGCTGCAAGTCGATGCCAACGGAAACGTAATCAAGATCAATAACGTGCCCACAAGCTTTCCCGCCGCCCAAGGCGCAGCCGGTACCTACCTCCAGAACAACGGCTCCGGAGGGTTGACCTGGCAGCCGGTCAATACGAGTGCCAGTTATATGCAAGGGGGGCATTATGGGTATTGTGCTTCATCATATTATGCTACTGATTCTGAATCCGGTGGTGTTTTAAGTGAGAATTCCTGTAGCCCAAATGCCCCCGCCTATTGTAGTGGTTATACCTGTTTATGCCCTGCGGGGTTTACTATAATATCAACTACTGTCCCATATGGTACTAAAAATTATTGCATAAAAAATTAACAATGATTTAGATTTGTTATGTGAGCTTCTTTAAGATCTTTGCTTGGAATACATTTGTTTACCCGGTGGATTATCGTCTGGTGAACCTGTAACCTTCGGTAGGTTATTTAATGAGAGGTGGTAATCGTGGTAATCGGGCGTGGTAATCGGGGACGGGTTCACATGTGCGGCCGGGCAAGGTCGTGTAATCAAGCGGGTGTGAATCCCGCCCCGGAAGGAAGGCCATCCACCGGGTAGCGAGTCCTTGGAGGTCTGGTGGTAACATCAGGCTTTAAGCGTAGGGCAGCAAGCAAATAGGCCGTAAGCTGAAAAGCTGAAGGGAATGAGCCTCGTAATCGTCGCGCAGGGAAGGACGACACGGTATGTGACGTGGAAGTCAACACAGGCATTACCGCAAAGGCAAGGGGATGCCTGCTTCCTCGGGGTCAGAGACCATGGCATGTTTGACAAGGTGATTGCACGGCAACCCGGGAGACCCTGAGCCTCTTTCGGAAAGAGAGTATGCCGGACAACTGAAGAGGGAGGAAGGCAAATAAGGGCGCAGGGAGTCGGATAGCCTAATAGTACCAGAGAAGGCGGGTAATGCTGCTGGAGGGAAGGAGGCTACACATGGTAGGGCGGTGTGAAGAGACATCGGCCGTTCTCAGAAGCGGGGAACCGGTGGAAACGAAATTGCGCCGCATAGCAGAGAAGGCCCGTAGAGAGCCGGGGTTCAAGTTCACCAGTTTGTACCATCTGATGAACGAGGAGCTGCTACGGGGGTGCTTTAAGCGGTTGCGAAAGAATGCAACCGCGGGCATCGACAAAATGACCAAGGATATGTACGCCGAGCACCTGGAGTCCCATCTGACAGAATTGACAGATGGGCTGCAACGGATGGCGTATATACCGCAACCTGTCCGGCGGCGCTATATACCGAAGCCGGGCAGCACCAAACAACGTCCCTTGGGGATACCGTGTTTTGAGGACAAGCTTGTTCAGGCAGGACTGGTGCGGATACTGGAGTCGGTGTACGAGCAAGACTTCATGGAAGATTCGTATGGGTTCCGTCCATTGCGAAGTTGTCATAATGCGCTCAGAGCCTTGAGCGAGACGGTGGAGCACAAGCCGATCAGCTACATCGTAGAGGCAGACATCAAAGGCTTCTTCGATAGAGTGAGCCAGGAATGGCTGATGAAATTTCTGGCGCATCGGATTGAGGACAAAAGGGTTCAGCGCATGGTAAAACGCTTCCTCAGGGCAGGGGTGGCAGAGGATGGGAGCGTAACAGTCAGTGACGAGGGGACCCCGCAGGGCGGGGTGATATCGCCGCTGCTGGCGAACATTTATCTGCATTACGTCCTTGATCTCTGGTTTGAGAGGATTTACCGCAAGAGGTGCACAGGCTATGCCCGGCTCATTCGTTATGCCGATGACTTTGTCGTTTGCTTTCAGTACAAAGCGGAGGCGGAGAGGTTTCATGAGGAGCTGGGCAGACGGTTGGGCAGGTTTGGTCTTGAGGTGGAACCGATGAAGACCAAAGTGATGGAGTTTGGGAGATTCGCCGTCCAGAATGCCAAGAGGAGAGGGGAAAGGGCAGAGACGTTTGAGTTTCTGGGTTTTACCCACTACTGCGGGACAAAGCGGGACGGAAAAGGGTTTCGGATGAAGCGGGTGACGGCCCGCAAGAAGTTCATCGCCAAGCTGAAGGACTTCAAGGAATGGCTGAAGAAGGCCAGGATACTGAAGACCAGGGAACTTTGGGAAACAGCCCAAGCCAAATTGAGAGGTCATTATAACTACTACGGCGTAACCGACAACCTGCGAGGGATTGCGAGGTTCGGGGATGAAGTGGAAAAGCTGCTGTTTAAGTGGCTGAACCGTAGGGGAAAAAAGAACTGTCTCAATGGGGAAAAGTTCGAGGAGATGCTGAAGCGATTCCCTTTACCGAAACCAAGGATCAGGGTCAGTATGTTTGGCAGCTCTGTGAATTGACTATGTGAGGAGCCGTGTGCGTAAATAGCGCAAGCACGGTTCTGAGAGGGGCCAGCGACAACTGACGTATGGTTGAGATGCTGTGGCACCGCCGGGAAACCAGGCGGAAACGGAGAACACAAACATCGACCTACAGCGTTGGGAGAAACTGATCTACTCGACTTAATACGCTAGCCAATCGGTAGTTCTGCCAAAGGCGGCAAAAATGGGACAAATCGATATATTAAAATCTACCCGGAAGGGAGAAGATGAAAACAAGATTCAAGCATGAAGGCCTGATACGATTCATTGCATTCCTGTTTGTCTTTTAGCAGGCAAGGCAGAAGTTTTCCAGGGCATCTCCGCCGCATGGATTATCCCTCGATGGAGAGGCAGTGAGGCTGTTCAGGCAGATGAAGGAACGGGGCAATGGCCACCAGTGACATCGTTTTTTCTTAAGCCACTTCACCGCGGTGAAGTGGCTTAAGATTTTGATATAATTATTTTTTCAAACGACTGGTTTTTGATTTTCTCCGCTAATCGCTGTTTTGGGCTGATTTTGCTTCAAAACAGGCCGAAAGTTCCAGTTTGAGTGGATAACCGGATCGCCACGTCCGTTTTCCTACCCTGCGCAACGGTAGCGCTCTTGCGCAGGACAGGGCAGGTCATTGCGAGACGCTTCAGTGAAGAAGCGTTCTCGTGGCCTGGCCGCAGGCAAGGAGATTGCTTCGCTTGGCTCGCAATGACAAATGATTCCGCTTTGTTAAAAATCATTGCAAACGCCTCGTGAATGGATATAATTCACGCCATGAATAAAAAAACATTTCCCCGCTGTATGACAGCTTCCCTGGAGCAACGCCTGGGGGCCATGCCTGCCGTGGTGGTGACTGGGGCTCGCCAGACCGGCAAAAGCACGCTGGTCAAGATGCAGCCCCCGGAAAGTCGCCCCTACTATTCCCTGGACGACATCGACGTCCTGGATCTGGCGAGACGGAATCCCGACGCCTTATTGGGCGGCGCTGCCCCTGTGACCCTCGACGAGGTGCAGCGGGAGCCTGATCTGTTTTTGGCCGTGAAACGGGCGATCGATACGGATCGGCGGCCGGGCCGCTTCCTTCTCACCGGCTCGGCCAACCTCTTCCTGATGCAGGGCATTTCCGAATCGCTTGCCGGGCGGGCCAGCTATCTGACCCTCTGGCCCATGACCCGGCGCGAGCAATTGGGCCTCGGCCGTTGCGGACTTTGGGAGGAACTGGCGACGGCGGACGACGGCCAATGGCCGGACCTTCTCCGCGCGGACGCGGCTGGCCCGGAGGATTGGCAGAAGCTGGCCCTGCGCGGCGGATTCCCTACGCCGGCGGTGCACATGGCCAAGGCTGCGGACCGGATGGTCTGGTTCGACGGCTACGTGCGCACCTACCTGGAGCGGGATCTGCAGATGGTGTCCTCGATCGCGGCACTGCCTGATTTTCGGCGGCTCATGCGGGCGGCCTGCCTCCGCGTCGGGCAGTTGGTCAATCAGACGGAAATGGCCCGGGATCTGTCCTTGAAGCAGCCCACGGTGCATCGTTACCTGAACCTGCTGGAGATCTCCTATCTGCTGATCCGCTTGCCCGCCTATTCGGTGAACCGGACGAAACGGCTTCTCAAGTCTCCCAAGCTCTACTGGGGGGACGTGGGCTTAGCCATGTACCTGGCCGGTTTGAACGAGCCGACCGGCGCGCACCTGGAAAATCTGATTCTGCTCGATCTGATGGCCTGGAAATGCGAGCGTCTCCAGAACACGGAGATCCTTTTCTGGCGGACCATGACGGGGGAGGAGGTGGACCTGGTGATCGAAACGGAAGGGAAGGTGCTGCCCATCGAGATCAAGTCCACCAGCCGTCCTCGGATCAGTGACGCGGCGAATCTGCTTGCCTTCCAGAACGAGTACGGCGCCGATGCGCGCGCCGGGCTGCTCTTGCACAACGGGACGGCGGTTGAATGGCTGACCCCCAGGGTCTTGGCCGCGCCCTGGTGGAAGGTGATCTGATACCCGTCCAGAGGGCTTCCTTGAAATTGTCCCCGGCCTATGATAGGTCCCTGGATAACTTCAAAAATACAAGCAAAATGCGGGGCGGGCTATGCCGGTTTACGAATATGTGGCGCTCGATGCCGGGGGGCGAAGGCAAAAGGGGATCGTCGATGCCGGAAGCATTGCCGCTGCCCGCCAGAAGCTCCGGGAATCGGACGTCTTTCCCGTGGAGATCGCCGAGACCGAGGATCGCAAGCAGGCCAATAGGGCCGCCGGGGGCGCGGTCCATCTGTTTCGCCGGGTCGGCCTCCAGGAATTGTCGGTGATGACCCGGCAGCTCTCCACCCTGCTCGGGGCCGGGCTGCCGCTGGTGCCGTCCCTTTCGGCCCTGGTCGCCCAGATCCGCCATCCGGTGCTCAAGACGACGCTCGCCCGGATCAAGGACGAGGTCAACGAGGGCAACAGCCTGACCCAGAGTATGTCCCATTTCCCGGAGGTCTTTCCCCCCTTCTACATCAATATGGTCCGGGCCGGCGAGGCCTCGGGGACGGTCAACCTGGTGCTGGAGCGGCTGGCGGACTTCAGCGAGGCGCAGCAGGCTCTGCGGATGAAGATCCGGTCGGCGCTCGCCTATCCGATCTTCATGTTCTTCATCGGCGGCGCGGTCCTCTTTTTCCTCGTCACCTTCGTCGTGCCCAACATCACGAACATCTTTTCGGAGATGCACCAGACTCTGCCGGGGATCACGATCTTTCTCATCGCCGTGAGCGGATTTTTGAAGGCCTTCTGGTGGGCGATTGCGTTTATCCTTGTCGCCGGGAGCTTCGGCGGCCGCTTCGCCGTCAAGAAGACGGAACAGGGGCGGCTCCTCTGGGACCGGATCAAACTCAATGCGCCGCTTTTCGGAGAGCTGAACCGGAAGCTCGCCGTGGCCCGCTTCAGCCGCACCCTCGGGACCTTGCTCCAGAGCGGTGTGCCGCTCCTGGCGGCCCTGGAAATCGCCAAGAACGTGGTCGACAACCGGCTCATCGCCGCGGAGATCCAGATTGCGGCCAAGGAGGTGGAAGAGGGGCAGAATCTCTCGGCGCCCCTTGCGCGGAGCGGCTTTTTCCCGCCCATTGCGGTGGAGATGATCTCTGTGGGGGAGCAGAGCGGCAGCCTGGAGCCGATGCTCTTGCGGATCGCCCAGTCCTACGAAACCGAGGCGGCGGCGAGCGTCCTGCTGTTGACCTCGCTGCTCGAACCGATCATGATCCTCACGATGGGGGTCGTCGTGGGATTTGTGGTCATCTCGGTGCTGCTGCCCATCTTCGAGATGAACCAGCTGATCCGTTAAGGGCTGGATTCCCGCTGACCGATCAGGTCGGGGGAGGGGGCTAGCTTCGCGGGAAACACCCATGCCCTCGTGGGCACCAGGTCGGCATGAAAGTATCTGTCACCCCCGCGAAAGCGGGGGTCCAGAAGTTCTTTGAATGGATTCCCGCTGACCCGGGAATGACAATGGAAAATTGCAGGAATGACCATAGGTAATTGCGGGAATGACCATCCCGGAGGTTTGTAATCATATATGAAATGCAATCCCGAACGAGGGGGAAAAACCATGAAGAAGATTAAACGCACCGAGCGGGGGTTTACGCTGATCGAACTGATGGTCGTCATCGTCATCCTGGGAATCCTGGCGGGGCTCATCGTGCCTCGGATCATGGGGCGGCCGGACGAGGCGCGGCAGGCCAAGGCCCGGCTCCAGATCGAGAGCCTCGATACGGCCCTGAAGCTCTACAAGCTGGACAACGGGAATTACCCCACGACGGAGCAGGGGCTCCAGGCCCTGGTCGAGGCGCCGTCCACGGGAACGCCGGTGAAAAACTGGCGGCAGGGGGGGTACCTCGAAAAGGGCAAGGTACCCAAGGACCCCTGGGACAACGAGTTTGTCTACATCTCGCCGGGGTCCCACGGCGAGTACGACCTGACCTCCCGCGGCGCCGACGGCGAGCCGGGCGGGGAGGCCAAAAACAAAGACATCAACAGCTGGGAAAGTGAGTGACTGAGCAGGAGCGGGGATACACGCTGATCGAACTTGCCGTCGTGGTGCTGCTCGTGGGGCTGATGCTCACGCTGGCCGCGCCCCGCGTCCGGGATACCTTGCTCAACGACGACCTCAAGGCCGCGACCCGGCAGCTCCTCGGGGCGACCCGGGAGCTCCGGAACGACGCGATCCGGGAGCAGACCGATTATCTCCTGCGCATCGATCTTGGCCAGCCCTCCTTCTGGAGCTACCCCGCCGACGCCACTCCGGAAAAGCGGGCCGAGGTCCGCAAGGCCGCCGTACGCCTACCGGCGGGGATCCGGATCGTCGATGTCCGCCATGCCGGCGAGGCGAAAAAGGGCGACGGCGAGGCCTCGATCCGCTTCTTTCGGCAGGGATACGTCACCCCCACGGTCATCCACCTGGCCAAGGACGACCGGACCTTCACCCTGATCTTCAACCCCTTCCTTCCTTCCGTGGATGTTCATGAGAAGCAGGTCGATTATGCCTTTAATGAGGAAGATCGCGATGCCGCGCTCTAGGCTGTTGAAAAACGCCCATCTGCTGCGTTCTTACGGCTTCACGCTTCTGGAGGTCATGATCGCCATGGCCATCCTGGCGATCGGCCTCGTGGCGGTTTACCAGTCCCAATCCCAGAGCGTCTCCATGGCCGGCGATTCCCGCTTTCTGACTACGGCGTCGCTCTTCGCCCAGTCCCGGATGGCGGAGATCGATGCCGACCCCGGGGCCGTCGTCTCGGGAAGCGGCGATTTCGGGGAAGACTTTCCCGATTACGGCTGGCAGGCGGAGGTCGGCGACGTGGAGGACAATCCGCTGCTCAAGAAGATCTCCCTGACGGTGACCAACAGCCGGATGACGACGCGCAACGCCTATAAGCTGGTGCTCTATAAGGCGGTCCCATGAGAACAAAGGGTTTTACCCTCATCGAGATCCTGCTGGCCATCCTGATCCTCGGGATCGTCCTGACCACGGTGTACGCCTCCTATCGGGGGACCTTCCGGATCGTCAAGGAGACCCAATACGACGCCGAGGTTTATGGAAACGCGCGGGCCGCTCTGGACCGGATCTCCCGGGACCTCCAGTCGGCGGCGCCCTGGGGCGGGGCGTTCACCTTCCGGACCAAGACCCGCAGCTTGGGTGACCGGGAATGGGTCCAACTGCTCTTCCGGTCTGCCGCCCATGTCTCCTTTAGTGATACTGAGCCGCCGGAAGGCGTCGCGGTCGTCGAATACCGGATCGAGGAGGGAACGGAAAAGGAGGGCTATGCGCTCTGGCGGAGCGATTCCCTCCGGCGCGATCCGGGCAAGACCGAGGATGCCGCCGGCGGGTTCCTCCTTGCCGAAGGGATCGAGGCGCTGACCTGGCGCTTCTATGACGAGCGGGGAAAGGAATACGACAGCTGGGACTCCGGCGGAGGGGACGAGGGGCAGAGAAAAAAAGCCCCTGCGGCAATCCTGATCCGTTTGAGCCTGGTCAACGAGGCCGACCGGGAGCGGCCCTATCTGTTTTCGACCCGGGTCGCTCTGCCCTTCCATCGCCTGGAGGCCCCGTGAACGAAAAGCGCGATTCGAACCGGGGGGTTGCCCTTATTCTTGTCCTTTTGATGATCAGCCTGATCGTGGCCGTGACGATTCAATTGAACCGTTCCACCCGGGGAGAGATCTATGGGGCGGCCAATCTGAGCGACGGCATCCGGCTGCGCGCCGTTGCCCAGTCGGGCTTCCAGGCCGGCGAATCGGTCCTGCTGACCGACAAGAACAACTTTGACGCCCTGACGGAAACGTGGGCCAATTCAGAGCTGCTAACCCTCCGGTTTGAGCCCCTTTTTGAAAGGGCCTCCTTCAAGCTCCTGATCGAAGACGAAGGGGGGAAGATCGCCGTCAATCGCCTCGTCGCCAACGGCGCCTTCAACGCCCCGGTCCGCGAACTGCTGCTCAGGCTCCTGACCGGACCCGATTTCGGCCTTGCCCAGGGCAAGGCCGAGGAACTCCTGGAGGCGATCAAGGACTGGATCGATGCGGACGGCGACGTCACCGGCAGCGGCGCCGAGGGGGCCTATTATGCCGGCCTTTCCCGCCCCTATGCGGTGAAGAATGCACCTCTCGATTGCATTGAGGAATTATTGATGGTAAAGGGGATAACCCCTGAACTTTTTTACGGCATGGGGAAATCGCCGGGCCTTGCCCAGTGTCTGACCGTCTTCGGAGAAGGGAAGCTCAACATCAATACGGCCCCCCTTCCGGTGCTTCAGGCCCTGGCGGCGGAAATGACGCCGGAGCTGGCCGCCAGCCTCGACGAGTACCGCCGCGAGGCGAGGAACGATCTGGCCGACCCCCTCTGGTACCAGAAAATTCCCGGGACGGCAGGGCTCCATTTCCCCCAGGCGCTGCTCGTCGCCCGCAGCGAGATCTTCCGGATCACGGCGGTCGGCCTCCAGGGGTCGATGACGGAGCGGGTGACGGGCGTGGTGCAGCGGGACGGGGACCGGAAGAAAATCAAACTCTTGGCATGGAAGGTAGGCTGATGCCCGAAAGGATCCTGGGTCTCGATAGCGGCGCGAACGGCCTCAAGGCGGTGCTCCTCTCCCGGGGATTCAAGGGAGGGTACCGCGTCGTCGGCGCTCGGCGGATCGCTCCCGTCAATCCGGACGATTTGGCCGCCGCCCTTCAGGAACTCTTCGCCGATCCCGCCTTCCGCAATCCGACCGCCGTGACGGCCCTGCCTGCCGGGCTGCTTTCCTTCCGGAATCTCCGGCTCCCCTTCCATGATGAGCGGCGGATCCGCCAGACCCTGGCTTTTGCCCTCGAACCGCTGATCCAGACACCGCTGGAGGAGGTCTTTATCGATGGCACGACGACCGCCGTCAGGGCCGGAAAGGCGGAAATTTTTGCGGCTCTCGCCCCCCGCGCCCTGGTCGGCGAACGGGTGGAACTGCTCAAACCCTATGTTCGCGAGACGGCGGTGATCGATGTCGGCGCCGTCCCGCTGGCGATCGCGCTCACGAAAGATAAAGCTCCGGAGACCGTCCTGCTCCTCGCTGTCGGCGGCCGGGATGCGACGGCGGTTTTTGTTCGCCGGGGCGTCATCCTCCAGGTGCGCCATTTCCCCTTCGGCGGCGAAAGGGCGACCGGGGCGGTGGCGGAAGCGCTGGGCTGCGATGTCGTCGCGGCAGAGGCCCGAAAACGCAGCGGCGAACTTCCTGCCGCAGCGGCCGCGGCGATCAGGGCCGTCTGCGAGGGCTTCGGCCGGGATCTCAAAAATACGGTGATCTCGCTTCTCTGGCAGGGGGTGGTGGCGCAGCCTCCGGCGCGGATCCTCCTGACCGGCGGCGGCTCGCTGACCCCCGGTCTTGCCGAGGTCCTGGCGGCGTCTTTTGCCGTCCCCGTGGAGCGGGCGAACCTCGCTGAACTGCGGGGCATCCAGATCGACGAGCCTTTCCGGAAAAGTTGGGAACCGGCCGTCATGGATCAGGCCCTGGCCCTGGCGGCCCGGTCCATGGGCAAGGGACACGGTTTCAATTTCCGGCAGCAGGCCGACGCCGCCCGGGCCGGTTACGGGGCGGTTCGCGATCTCTTGAAGAAGGGCGCCGTGGCGGCGGCGGTGATCCTGGTCCTGGCCGGCATCGGGATGGGGCTCGACGACTATGGCGACCGCCTGCGGCTGGCGGCCCTGAAGAAGGATATCCAGGCGGAATTCAAGCGAATCGATCCCGGGACGACCCGGATCGTCGATCCGGTGGCGCAGCTGAGGGGGAAGATCGCCGCGGCCCGGAAGGTCTCGGAAGGGCTCAGCGAGTCCGCAGGAACCGCCACGGCGCTGGATCTGCTCCGGGAGCTTTCGCAACTGGCCCCGGCGGACCTTTTGGTCACCTCTTTGAATCTCGACGGCAATGCCTTCGCTTTGAAGGGGCAGGCCCGCAATTTCGATGACCTGGAGGCGTTCAAAAAGGCCTTTGCCCCCTCGCAGATGATCCGATCGGTCACGATCGATGGGACGAATACGCTGAAGCAGGGGGAAGGGGTGGAATTCGACCTCAAGGGGGTTCTGAAGAAATGAGGGCCTTCTGGGACCAACTGACGAAAAGCCAAAAAAGGGTGGTTGCGGTCGGGGCGGCCTTGGTGGCCGGGGTCCTGTTGCTCCAACTGGTCCTGATTCCCTGGTTCGAGGCGCGGCAGCGGGTGGCCAGGCAGATTGCCGCCGGTGAAAAGGCCCTTCAGGATCTCGCCGTTCTCGGGACGGAATACGGCGTTCTACAGCAGCGTTCCGAGGCGATTCGCCGGACCCTGACCAAACGGCCGCCGGGGTTCACCCTCTTTTCCTATCTCGATCGCAAGGCGGGCGAAGCCGGGGTGAAGGGGAACGTCCGCTCCCTCAATCCGCTGAAGGCCACCCCGGCGGGGGCTTACGAGGAGGCCGCCGTGGAGATGAAGCTGGACAAGCTGACCATGAAACAGTTGGCGGATTTCTTCTACCTCCTGGAATCGCCGGAGGAGATGATCCGCATCCGGAAGGCCTCGATCGCCAAGATGAAGGAGAGCCCGGAATATATCAGCGCGCTGATCCAGGTTTTCACCTACCAGCCGCTCACCCCGGCGGGAGGGCGCTGACATGAAGCTGAAGCCGAAACTGAGCCGCGCCGTGGCCGGGTATCTTTTAGCCGCCCTGATCATGCTGCCGATCCTGCTTTACCTCCGTTTCCCCGGGGAAGCGGTGCGAGATTACATCAAGGCAAGCGTCGCCGCTCGCTTTCCCCAGAGCCTGCCCTCCCTCGGCGCCGTCCGCCCCTCCTTTTTGCCGGGGCTTGCGATCGAGAACGTCACGGTCGGCTTTAGGGGCCGTCCGGAGGCCGCGCTCCATGCCGACGGTCTGACCGTCCGCCCCGAGGCGCTCGCGCTGCTGCGGGGACGGTTCGCGCTCCTCCTGACCGCAGAGGGATACGGCGGCCGGGCGCAGGGCCGGATCGATTATACGCGCCTTTTTTCCTTTACGGGGCCTTACAAAGCGCAGGTGGACTTCCGGGACGTCCGGGTCGAAAAATGCGGCTGGCTCACCGATGCCCTGTCCCGCCGGATCACAGGGACGCTGAAGGGCACTGTCGCCTTGACCGGGGCGCCGCAGACCGCCGAGACCGGGACGGGGAATCTCGATTTTACCCTCACCGGCGGCTCCTATCCGCTCTTGGAGAATCTTCTCGGTTTCGAGAAGCTCGACTTTGCCAAGGTGGAGGGAAAGACGAGCTACCGCAACGGGGCGCTGCGGATCACGCAGCTGATCCTGACGGGGGAAACGCTTCGCCTGTCGCTGAAGGGGAATATCCTGCTTGCCGAGCTGACGCGGGACAGCCGGCTCGACCTGACCGGCACCGTCGAGATCCCGGCGCAGAACAACAAACGGGTGGCGATCGCGATCGGCGGCACTCTGGGCAACCCGACGACGAAGTTTTTGTAAACCGCAGCAAGGTGATGGCGTGGACTGGTCGCGTTTGATGCACATCTCAGGGTCCGATTTTCGGAGGCTCGCTTCCCGAAAGGCGATGCTTCTGGTCGTCATGGCGCTTTTCCTCTACGTAGGAACGGGCATCGGCTATGGCCTCCTGAAGCTTCAGCTGATCCGGATGCGGCCGGCGCCCGCCACGGCAAAGGTGGAGATCCCGGCGGCGGAGACGCTCCTCCGCGAACCGGCGGAGGGCTACCGGATCGTCACGGAACGGAATCTGTTCGGAACGACGACCAAGACGATTGCCGACAAGCAGGCCGGACCTGCAACTCCCGATATCGCCACGCTCGTCGATCTCAAAGGGACCGTGGCCGGCGATCCTCCCTACGGTTTTGCGATCATCGAAGAAAGGGCGACCCGCAAGCAGCGGCTCGTGAAGGTGGGCGCGGTCTTTGCCGGGGCGAAGGTGGTGCGGATCAGGCGCAACGCCCTGGATCTGACTATCGGCGATCAGGAACGGACCCTCAAGATAGCGGAAACCAAGGAGGCGCCGATTCTCCCACCCGCTGCGGCCGAAGCCGCCCCGCCCGTGACAACCGCCGGAGGGGCCATTGTCCTTGCCCGGAGCGAACTCGGGACGGCTCTTCAGAACATGGGGACCATGCTCCGCCAGGCGCAGGTCCGGCCCTTCTTCAACGCCGGGTCCCCGGACGGCTTCATGATCACCGGCATCCAGGCGGGGAGCCTCTACCAGAAGATGGGGATCGTCGACGGGGACATCATCCAGGGGGTCGACAACCGGACGATCCGGACGGCGGACGATATGATGGCGTTGTTCAACACCCTGAAGAACGCCCCGGCCATGTCCCTGACGGTCCGACGGACAGGAAAACAGGAAACGCTGAAGTACCAGTTCCGGTAAAAGCGGGGTCATCCGACAGGCTTGCCGGGGCGCCGCCGGGCCGTCGTCCCTGCCCGGCGCCGGGTGTTTTCAAGGTGGTGGTCATGTACGAAGCCTATTTCGGGCTGAAGGAAAATCCCTTTACGCTGGCGCCGGATCCCCGGTACCTCTACCTGAGCCCGCAGCACCGGGAAGCCTTGAATTGCCTGATCTACGGGATCGGGGAACGCAAAGGCTTCATGGTGGTCACCGGCGGGATCGGGACCGGCAAGACGACCCTCTGCCGTTCCTTCCTGGCCGGTCTGGACGGGGCGACGGCGAGCGCCCTGATCTTCAACCCCGCTCTTTCGGAGATCGAGCTCTTGAAAACGATCACCCAGGAGTTCGGCATCCGTTTGTCCGGCCGGGGGACGAAGAAGCGGTATCTCGATGCCCTGAACGGCTTTCTCCTGGAGAATTTCGCCGCCGGCAAGAATGCGGTCCTGATGATCGACGAGGCCCAGAACCTCTCGCACGGCGTTCTGGAGCAGATCCGGATGCTCTCCAATCTCGAAACGGACCGGGAAAAGCTGATCCAGATCGTCCTCTGGGGACAACCGGAGCTGCGGCGGCTTCTGGCACTGCCGTCGCTCCGCCAGCTCAACGAACGGATCACGGTCCGCTATGAGTTGAAGCCCCTGGTCCGCGACGATGTCCGGCGCTATGTCGAACACCGGCTGGCCACGGCGGGCGTCGAGGCCAAGGCCAAGAGCTGTTCTTTTACGGTAGGGAGTTATGATCTGATCCACCGTTTGTCCGGCGGGGTCCCCCGGCGGATCAACGCGATCTGCGACCGGGCGTTGCTCATCGCCTACGGGAGCGACCTGCGGACCATCGACGGGCGTCTCGTCCGGACGGCGGTACGGGACATCGGACCCGACTATCCGACTGCAATACCGGCCCGGCGGCGCACCCTCTGGATAGGGTTCGCTGCGCTGGCCACGGCGGTTCTGCTCTTGGCGGTCCTGGCCCTGGGGAACGCCAATTTGCTTGACGGGATAGGACGATGAGTTATATCAATGAGGCGCTGAAAAAGGCCCAAAAAGAGAAGGACAGCCGCTACGAGCGGTTCGGCGGCATCATCGCCGCCGGTCCCGCTCCGGCCGGCCGGGATCGGAAGCGGCGGCTGGCCGTGGGTGCGGCATTCGCGCTTTTGGCTCTGATCGCGGCCGGTTGGCTTTGGGTCTTTCAGACGCCGTGGCGGTCGCCTTTGGTTCCCAAGGGCGGCTCCGCTCCGGCCGTGACGGTTCAACCTGCGGCGCCGGCGGCCGCAGCGGTCCCGGTATCGGCAGCAAAACCGAGCCTGGGAGAAACCGCTGCACCGGCCAAAGAGGAGACGCCGGCGGTTCGGGAGGCGGAAGCCCTCTACCGGGAAGCCATCGCGGCCCAGCGCCGGGAAGATTTGCCCAGGGCCGAAGCCCTCTACGGCCGGGTTCTGCGGCTCGCTCCCGATCATGTCCGGGCCCTGAACAACCTCGGGGTCCTCTACATGGGGCAAAAGAAGCGCGATCCGGCGATCGCCCTGTTCAAACGGGCCATCGTCCTGAAAAAAGAGTATGTCGATCCCTATTACAACCTGGCCTGCCTTTACGCCCAGGCCCAGGAGATCGACGCGAGCCTCCGGTATCTGAAGGTCGCCATGGCGCTCGATGGCGATGTGCAGCACTGGGTGGAAAAGGATGCGGACATGAAGAACGTCGCCGCCGCACCGGCATTCAAGAAACTCATGGAGGGGCAGAAGAACTGATGCCGCTTGCCTGCAAAAGGAACCGCTTTGAAAAAGAGGGGACGACCGGCCGCCGGAGGACGCCGCTGCGACTGGTCCTGGTTGTTTTTGTCCTGACCGTTCTGATCGCGCCCGGGGTCAGCCCGGCGGCCCGACTGGCAGGGGAAGACCAGACAGTGACGACGGCGCCCGCTCCGCTGCCGCAGAAGACCTCCGTCGCTCCGCCCGCGACGGTCCAGCCGGCAACGCCGCCGGCCTCTCCCGCTCCGGCAAGCCCGGGAACCGCCGCAGGCTCGGCGGGAAGCGGCGTCGGTTCCGGCCGGCAGCTTCCGCCTCCCCCCCCCCCGTCCCGGAGCCTCCCTCCCGTGCCGGCGGCAGCCCCTCAGGTGCAGTCCGCCCAGCCTTTGCCGGCCCCTCCGGAAGTGTCCCCCCGGGCCGTAGCGCCCCAACCCGGTGAAACAGCCCCGCTGCGGCCGACCGTGGGACCGAAGCCCGCAGTGCCCGTGCCGCAGCCGCAGCTACAGCCGCAGTCCCCGGCGCCTTCGCCGTCCGGACGCTATGTGACGATCGACTTCGATAACGTCGATATCACGGTCTTCATCAAGTTCGTCAGCGAACTGACGGGCCGGAACTTCGTGGTCGACGACAAGGTCAAGGGAAAGGTGACGGTCATCTCGCCGAAGAAGATCCCCGTGGACGAAGTGTACAAGGTCTTCGAGTCGGTCCTGGAGATCTACGGCTTTGCCACCGTGCAGGCGGGCGAAGTGACCAAGGTGATTCTCGCCCAGGACGCCCGGGGAAAGAACCTGGAACTCCGTCTGAAAGGCGAGGCGATCGCCGCCGAAGACAAGATCGTGACCCAGATCCTCTCTCTCCAGCACGCCAGTCCCGACGAGATGAAGAAGGTTCTCGATCCCTTGATCGCCAAGACGAGCATCATCCTCTCCTACCCGCCCACGGGGATGCTGATCATCACCGACGTGCTGTCCAACGTCAAAAGGCTCCAGGAGATCGTCTCCGCCCTCGACGTCGACGGGGTCGGGGAGGTGATCAGCTATGTCCCTCTGAAGTACGCCGCAGCCGCGGAGATGGCCCGGTCGCTGACGACGATCTTCCAGCAGCAGGCCGGCAAGGGGGCGCTCGCGCCGATCAAGATCGTGCCCGACGACCGCGTCAACGCCCTGATCATCCTGGCGACGGAAAACGATACGAAGAAGGTGCGGGAACTCCTGGCGCTCATGGACAAGGAGATGCCCCGGGGGGCCGGGGCGATCCGGGTCTACTACCTCCAAAACGCCAAGGCCGAGGAACTGGAAAAGGTCCTGAAGGGACTGCCCCAGCAACAGGCCCGGCCCGCCGCCGGGGCGGCCGGAGGGGCGGCCGCTGCGGCCGCTTCCACGGCGATCTTTGCCAAGAACGTCCAGATCGTGGCCGACAAGTCCACCAATGCCCTGATCATCACCGCCGACACGGCGGACTACCTGATCATCGAGGATGTGATCCGGAAGCTCGACATCTCCCGGGCGATGGTTTACCTCGAAGCTCTGATCATGGAGGTGAACGCCTCCAAGGGATTCAAACTCGGGGTGGAATGGCAGGGGGCCAACGAGATTTCCCGGGACGGCAAGCAATACGGGGCCGTGGTCGGCGGCATCAGCGGCGACGGCGGCGCCTTCGGGGTTACCAGCAATCTTCTGGCCGGCAAAGGATTGCCCTCAGGATTGTCCCTCGGCGTCATCGGCCAGGCCATTTCCGTCGCCGTCGGCAGCACGACCCTGACCTTCCCGAATCTCTCGGCCTTCATCAACGCCTACCAGAACGACAAGGATGTGCGGATCCTCTCGACGCCGCAGCTCCTGACCCTGGACAACGAAGAGGCCGAAATCACCGTGGGATCGAACATCCCTTACGTCACCCGCCAGGACACGACGACGACCTCGACGACCAACTACAGCAGCTACGAATACAAGGATGTCGGCGTCACCCTGAAAGTGACCCCCCAGATCAACAAGGACGGATTTGTCCGGATGAAGCTCGACCAGACGGTGACCAAGGTGGTCTCCGCCTCCGCGACCGTCTCCTCGGGGACGGCCATCCTGACGCCGACGACCTTAAAAAGGACGGCCAAGACCACCGTGGCCATCAAAGACGGGGAGACGGTCGTCATCGGCGGGATGATCGAAGACAACTCCGATACCGGAGACTACAAGGTGCCGCTCCTGGGCGACATCCCGCTGCTGGGCTGGCTCTTCAAGTCCCGGTCGCGCACCTCGGAGCGGAACAACCTCTTCGTCTTCATCACTCCCCGGATCATCCGGACGCCCGAGGATGCCAAGGGCATCCACGAGGACAAGAAGGAATTCATGGAGGGCATCAAAGAGGGGACGATCAAGAACGCGCCGGTCCGGAAGAAAGAGACCCCGGAAGCGTCGAAAAAGGTTTCGGAACCGACTGCCCTCAAGGAGTGACGCGGAAAATGGTGGAAACAAACCAGCCGAAAATGGGGACGGGTTCCCATTTCCCCGAGGGAAAAGCGGAAAATGGGGAGGGAAATGTGAACCCGTCCCCATTTTCGGCTCTGCTGGCCCGGGGCGTGACGGAAGAAGCCCTGGTCGAGGCGCAGGAACTCGCCCGGACGAACGGCGCCGGGATGGTGGAGCTGCTACTCCAGAAGAAGGTCCTGCCGGAGCCGGAACTGCTGGCAGCCCTCGGCGAGGCCTACGGCCTTCCTTTCTGGGAAGAATTGCCCACCGACCATATCGACACCGGGTTTACCGCCCTTTTTGCCATCCAGTACCTGAAAAAACAAAAGCTGATCCCCCTCGATACGCCCCAGGGATTTGTCGTCGCCGTGAACGATCCTTCCAATTTCCAGGCCATCGACGACCTCTGCCGCCTCCTGGGCCTGCCCGAGCGGCCGGTGGTCCTGGCACCTCAGGATGCGATCCTGGCGGCGATCAACCTGGCCTACGACCTCTCGCGCAGCACGGCCAAGGAGTTCTTTCAGGAGATGCACGACGAGTCGACGGACAGTCTCCTGTCGGAAATCGAGGAGACCGGCGACCTTCTGGACGAGACGAGCGACGCCCCGATCATTAAATTGGTCAATCTCCTCCTTGCGGGGGCCACGAAGGACCGGGCCAGCGACATCCATATCGAGCCCTACCAGGCCTCCGTCAAGGTCCGCTACCGGATCGACGGCATCCTCTACGATATCCTGAGCCTGCCCCGAAAGATCCAGTCGCCCCTCGTGTCGCGCGTGAAGATCATGGCGAAGCTCAACATCGCCGAAAAGCGGCTTCCCCAGGACGGCCGGATCGAGATCAAGGTCGCCGACCGGAGCGTCGATATCCGCGTTTCCACGATTCCGACGGCCTTCGGCGAGCGGGTGGTTTTGCGCCTCTTGGACAAAACCTCCTCCATCCTCCAGCTTGCGGATCTCGGGATGGACAGCCGGAAGGTCGCCAGCTTCAACCGGCTGATCAAGTCCCCCTACGGGATCGTCCTCGTCACGGGTCCTACGGGAAGCGGCAAGACCACGACCCTCTATGCGGCGCTGTGCACCCTCAATTCGCCGGCGGTGAACATCATCACCATCGAAGACCCGATCGAATATCAGATCGACGGGATCGGCCAGATCCAGGTCAATCCGAAGATCGACCTGACCTTCGCCCAGGGGCTGCGTTCCATCGTCCGCCAGGACCCGGACGTCATCCTCGTGGGCGAGATCCGCGACCGGGAGACGGCGGAGATCGCCATCCAGTCGTCGCTCACGGGCCATCTGGTCTTCTCCACCCTCCATACGAACGACGCGGCGAGCGCCGTGACGAGGCTCATCGACATGGGGATCGAGCCTTTCCTCGTCACCTCGTCGGTGATCGCCATCATTGCCCAGCGCTTGGTCCGGGTCCTCTGCCCGAAATGCAAGACGCCTTACGTCCCCGACGACGAATCGCTGGCCAACCTGGGGATCGACAAAAAGCTGCTCGACCGCCACCCCCTGTACCGGAAGCAGGGCTGCGCCGCCTGCATGAACACCGGCTACCGGGGAAGGACGGCCATCTTCGAAATCCTGATCCTCGACGACCCGCTGAAAAGGCTGATCCTCAAGACCTCGGACGCGAACCAGATCAACGACGAGGCGGTCAAAAGAGGGATGACGAACCTCTTGGCCGACGGGGCGAAAAAGGTCCTCGAAGGGACGACCACGATCGAGGAGGTCTTCCGGGTCACCCGGATTCTCAAGCGCGAGGCCGATTTGGAAGACTAGTCTGCGGCGCGCTGGCGAAGGCAACCTATTGGCGCGGCAGGACCCGAAAACCGACAACTTTATCACCCCGCCGGGAGCGGCGGAAAAATGGATCGGAGGAATGGATGTCGCAACCGGCGAAAATCGTCACCAGCGGCCTGCCCGCTTTGGATCGGGTGCTCCAGGGGCTAAGACTGGGCGACAATGTGGTCTGGCAGGTGAACCGCCTCGACCATTATCGGTATTTTGCGGAGCCCTTCGCCCGTCAGGCGCTTAAGGACGGGCGGCGCTGCGTCTATCTGCGCTTTGCGCCCCATGCGCCGATCCTCCCGCCCCTGGAGGGGCTGGCGACGATCGCGGTCGATCCGCATCTCGGGTTCGACGCCTTCAGCGGCGCCCTGCATCAGATCATCGAGGACGAAGGACGGGAGGTGTTCTATGTCTTCGACAGCCTCTCCTCGTTGGTGGTCGAGTGGGCCACCGACGAGCTGCTGGCCAATTTCTTCCAGGTGACCTGTCCGTATCTATTCGAGCTCGATACGGTGGCCTTTTTCGCCCTTACCCGCGGCCGGCACAGCCACAGCGCCGTGGCCCGGATCCGGGACACGACGCAGCTCCTGCTGGACGTCTATCAGGGCGACGGCAGTCTCTATCTTCACCCGCTCAAGGTCTGGGACCGTTACTCCCCCCAGATGTTTCTCCCCCACGAGATGTCGGGAGAGGAATGGACGCCCGTCTTCGGCAGCGGCGAGGCTGCCGCCGTCGCGGCGACGGCGAGCCGCAAGCCCCTGAGCTTCCGTTCCCGGTCCACCGCCCCCTGGGACAGCGTCTATCGCCGTCTGATGCAGTACCATGAGGCGGGGGTGGACCTCGACGAACAGACCCCGGAGGTGGCCGCCCTCAAGCAGGAACTTTCCCGGATGATGATCGGGACCCATCCCGAGTTCAACCGTCTCGTCGATACCTATATGACCCTCGACGACCTGTTCGCCATTCGGGACAGGCTCATCGGGTCGGGGCGGATCGGCGGCAAGGCGGCCGGGATGCTGATCGCCAGACGCATCCTCGTTTCCGAGCCCGGCGACGTCGATTTCAAAGAAGTCCTCGAACCCCACGACTCCTTCTATATCGGCTCGGACGTCTTTTTCACCTTCCTGGTGAACAACGACCTCTTCCGTCTCCGTCTCCAGCTTTCCCGGGCGACCCACATCTCCCACGACGAGTTTGCCGAGGTGGAAAAGCGGTTTCTCACCGGACGGTTCCCCCCGGAAATCATGGAACAGTTCCGGGACATGCTCGCCTATTTCGGCCAGGCGCCGATCATCGCCCGCTCTTCGAGCCTCCTGGAGGACAGCTTCGGGAACGCCTTTGCCGGAAAGTACCACAGCGAATACTGCGCCAACCAGGGGACGCCGGACGAGCGGCTGGAGGCCTTTTTGCGGGCCGTGAAGCTCGTCTACGCCAGCGCCCTGAACCCCGACGCCATGACCTACCGCCGCGCCCGGGGGCTGGGCGAAAGCGACGAGCAGATGGCGATCCTCGTCCAGCGGGTCTCCGGGACGCCCTACAAACACTACTTCTTTCCCAGCCTGGCCGGGGTCGCCTTTTCCCGGAACCTCTACGCCTGGACCGACCGGATCGATCCCGCCCAGGGCATGATCCGCCTGGTCTTCGGCCTCGGGACCCGGGCGGTCAACCGGGTCGGGAACGACTACCCCCGGATGATCGCCGTCAGCCATCCCCAGCTCCGTCCCGAATCGGGCGTCCGGATCGCCAAATACTCGCAGTGGGAGGTGGACCTGATCGATTTGGCGGGAAACGTTCTGACCACGGTGCCCGTGGACGAGCTCCTGCAGGAGCGGGACTATCCGAATCTTGCGCTCTTCGTTTCCCTGATGAAGGACGGCTATCCGGCAGACCCCTGGACGAGCCGGCTGGAGGCGACCACGGAGCCACTGGTGTTCACCTTCAACCAGCTCCTGGCCCGGACCCCCTTTGTCCACAAGATCGGCTCGATGCTGACCCGCCTGGAGAAGGCCTACGGCCAGCCGCTCGATACGGAGTTCACCGCCTCCGTCGATGGCGCGGGAAGGGTGCGGATCAACCTCCTCCAGTGTCGGCCGATGCGGCTTCCCGGGGCGACGGGGCCGATCCAGCTCCCTAAGGACGTGCCTGCCGGGCGGGTCCTCTTCCGGTCGAGCCGGACGATCAGCGGCGGCCTCACGGAGCCGATCCGCTACCTGCTCTATATCGATCCGGCCCGGTACGGCGCCATCGAGACGCCGGAGCTGAAAAAAGCCCTCGGCCGCATCGTAGGGCGGATCAACGAACATCCCCTGGTTGCCGCCGGCCGGGTCCTGATGATGGGACCGGGGCGGTGGGGGAGCAGCAACATCGAACTCGGCGTCAACGTGACCTACGCGGACATCAACAACACGGCGGTCCTCGTCGAGATGGCGCGGGAAGAGGCGGGGCAGGTTCCCGAAGTCTCCTATGGGACCCATTTTTTCCTCGATCTCGTGGAGGCGCAGATCATCTACCTGCCGGTCTATCCGAACGATCCGGAAGCGGAATTCAACCGCGCCCTTTTAGAGGGGCTTCCGAACATCCTGACGGAACTGCTGCCCGATGCGGAGCGGTTTTCCCCAATCATCCGCGTCTTCGACCTGCCGACGGCGACGGGCGGCCGTTTTGCCCGGGTGGCGGCCGATCCGCAGAGCCAGCGGGCAATCTGCTATCTGGAGTAGAGCGGGGAATGGTTCGTGTACGGGGCCTTCGGCGCCCGCTGGAGATTTCCGAAACGGAAATCTCCAATGCGGGAAAAGTAGGAAAAGTAGGGACAGCGCCCCTATTTTTTCATCTTCTCATGGAGCCGGGCCGAGACGCTTCGCCGGGCCGCTGGATATTTTTCGCGGCGAAAAATCTCCAATGCGTCCCTTGCGAAGGCCATCGTCCCTTGGTATGCTAAAGAAAAAGCGGCCCCCTGGGGCTGAATTTAATGCACGAGGTTAAATATATGATCGAATTTACCAAGATGAACGGCAGCGGCAACGACTTCATCCTTATCGACAACCGGAACGGATCGCTGGATGTCGGCGACGTCGTCGCCTTTGTGAAGCGGGTCTGCGAACGGAAGGTTTCCGTGGGGGCAGATGGATTGATCCTCATTGAGAAATCCGACCGGGTCGACTTCAAGTGGCGGTTCTTCAACGCCGACGGTTCCGAGGTGGAGATGTGCGGGAACGGCGGCCGCTGCGCTGCCCGCTTCGCCCAAGTCATGGGGATCGCCGGCGAGAAGGTCTCCTTCGAGACCGTGGCGGGCATCATCGATGCCGAGGTGAAGGGCGACGTGGTGAAGCTCCGCCTGACCGATCCCACGAAGCTCGTGACCGACGATCACATTGAGATCGGCGACGAAAGGCTTTGCGTCCACAGCATCAACACGGGCGTTCCCCATGTCGTCCATTTCGTTCCCAGCGCCGACGATTTCGACGTCTTTGCGACCGGCCGGGCGATCCGCTATCACGAGCATTACCAGCCCGCCGGGACGAACGCCAATTTTGTCTCGGTCATCGACGGCCACCGGCTCCGCGTCCGGACCTATGAGCGCGGCGTCGAGGACGAGACCCTCGCCTGCGGGACCGGTTCCGTCGCCTCGGCCTTGATCGCCGCCTGCAAGGGGTATGTGGAATCGCCGGTGGACGTCCTGGTGCAGAGCGGAGAGACGCTCCGAATCCATTTCGAACCCACCCCGACGGGTTTCGGGAAAGTTTATCTTGAAGGAAAGACCAAAGTGGTCTATCAAGGCAAGCTTTGGGACGAGGCCTGGAAATAGGAATAGGGCAGGGTCCCAAAGAAACGATCGATTCGCGCTGGCCCGGGGCGAGCGACTCGCCCTGTCGCGGCGTTGGAATTGGAAAGAACGACTGAAAAAGGAGAAACAGTAGATGCAGATTGCCGACCGTTTGACGAAGATACCGCCCTACCTGTTCATGGAATTGAGAAAGAAGATCGCCAAGGCCAAGGCCGACGGCATCGACGTCATCAGCCTGGCCATCGGCGATCCGGTGGAGCCGACGCCTGAGTCGATCATCGCGGAACTCTGCCGAACGGCGCGCGATCCGGAAAACCACCGCTATCCGACCGACGAAGAGAAGGGGATGTTCGCCTTTAGGAAAGAGGTGGCCCGCTGGTATCAGGACCGCTACGGGGTGACCCTCGACCCGGAGACCGAAGTCCTGGGGCTGATCGGTTCCAAGGAGGGTTGCCACCACTTCATCTTGGGCCATATCAACCCGGGCGATGTGGTCCTGATGACCGACCCCGGCTATCCCGCCTATCGGGCCAGCATCCTGATCGGCGGTGGAATTCCCTACAATGTCCCGATCCGTCCGGAGAACGACTATCTGCCGGTTTTCGAAGAGATCCCGGCGGAGATCGTGAAGCAGGCCCGCGGCATGTTCCTCAACTATCCGAACAATCCGACCGGCGCCTGCGCGACGCGCCCTTTTTTCGAGAAACTCGTCGCCTTTGCCAAGGCGAACGACATTGCGATCTGCTATGACAACCCCTACAGCGAGGTCGTCTTCGACGGCCAGGAGCGGTTGAGCTTTCTTTCGACTCCCGGGGCCAAGGAGGTCGCCGTCGAGCTCAATTCCCTCTCCAAGCCCTACAACATGACGGGCTGGCGGATCGGCATGGCCTGCGGCAATCCGGACCTCATCGCGGCGATCAGCAAGGTCAAGGAGAACACCGATTCGGGGATCTTCAATGCCGTCCAGTACGCCGGGATCCAGGCCCTGCGTCACGAAACGGGAAACATCGACCATATGGCGACCCTCTACGCCCGGCGGCGGGCAAAGGTCCTCAAGACCCTGAAGAAGATCGGGATCGACTTCAATCCGCCCAAGGGGACCTTCTATCTCTGGGTGCCGACGCCCGGCAAGATGGGTTCCCTGGAATTCACGAACCTGCTCTTCGAAAAGGCGGCCGTCGTCGTGGCCTCGGGAACGGCCTACGGCCAGTACGGCGAGGGCTTTATCCGGATCTCGCTCACCGTGCCCGACGACCGGCTCGACCTGGCGCTGGAACGGATCGAAAAGGCGTTCGGAAAGTAAAGAAGAGGCATTAAAGATGGAAATCGGGATACTGGGTCTTCCCCAGAGCGGGAAAAGCACCCTTTTCGAGATTATGACCGGCGTTCGGAGCCGGGAGATGCACGGCGAGACCTGCGTCCGGGGTCTGGCCACCGTGCCGGACGAGCGGTTCGACCGGTTGGTTTCGATCTTCAAGCCCCTGAAGGCGTCGCCGGCGAAGGTCCCCTTCAGCGACGTCACGGCGGTCGGGGAAAAGGCCTGGGAGGCGATCCGGCAGAGCCTCGCCGGCGCCGAGGGACTCCTCCATGTGGTCGACGGCTTCACCACCGGGGATGCGGCCGATGCCCTCGCCGGCTACCGCAAACTCGAAGACGAACTGGTGCTCTCGGACCTGCAGATCGTCGAAAACCGCCTGGAGCGGCTGACGAAAATGGCGAAAAAGCCCATGACGCCCCAGGATGCCCTCCATGCCCAGGTCCTGCCGCGTCTCAGAGAACAGCTCGAGGCGGGAAAACCGCTCCGGGAGCTGGCTTTGACCGACGAAGAGCGCCACGGTCTGAAGAGCTTTTCCTTCTGGACGATCCGGCCGGAGATGGTCGTCGTGAACACCCCGGAAGACAATCCGGGCGTCGCCGATGCC
>JAKAFS010000041.1 GCA_021817825.1 Deltaproteobacteria bacterium
TCCGATCTTCATGTTTTGCACCTCTTTGTCCATTCGGGCCAAAATTACGATTATGAATTGAATGACATATTCTTTCAGGATCTTGGCATCAGGAAACCGGATTATTTTCTAAATGCCGTCGGTGAAAACGCAGCCCATACGATAGGAAATGTAATTTCCCGAACCGATGAACTGCTGGCTGCGGAATGTCCGGATGCATTTCTTTTGCTGGGTGATACGAACAGCTGTCTTTCTGCTATTGCCGCAAAACGCCATAAAATTCCAATCTTTCATATGGAAGCCGGAAATCGCTGTTTTGATCAGCGGGTGCCCGAAGAAATAAATCGTAAAATCATCGATCATATCAGCGACATCAACATGCCCTATACGGAGCATGCACGTCGCTACCTTCTTGCCGAAGGCTTGAAGCCGGACCTGGTCATCAAGACCGGGTCACCCATGAAAGAAGTGCTTGCCTATTATGGGTCTCAGATTGAAGCGTCGAATATTCTGGATCGGCTGCAAATTGAGCAGGGTCAGTACTTCGTCGTTAGCGCCCACCGAGAAGAAAATATTGACAGTGAAACCAATTTTTCCGATCTGATGGCTTCTTTGAAGGCCATAGTCGAAAAGTACAATTTGCCTATGATTGTATCAACCCATCCGCGAACCAAAAAACGCATGGAGAGCATGACAATTGGAGAGTTTGACCAGCGCATCCGTTTTTTAAAGCCTCTTGGGTTCTTTGATTATGTGAAGCTGCAGATGAATGCTTTCTGTACCGTATCCGATAGTGGAACGATTACAGAGGAATCTTCCATTTTGAACTTTCCTGCCATAACGATCCGGCAGGCGCATGAAAGGCCGGAGGGGATGGACGAAGGAACCCTGGTGATGTGTGGACTCAAGAAAGAAAGGGTTCTGGAAGCCATTAACCTGGTGCGGTCACATTTTGTCGAGAGCGCAGGGGCCTTCCGTATTGTCCAGGATTATGATGTGGAAAATGTTTCAAAAAAGGTATTGCGCATCATTTCCAGCTATACGGACTATGTAAACAGGACCGTGTGGCACAGATATTAATGTCAATGATTTCCTGATTGGTGCCATGCGAATTTTAATTTTGGTCGTTTACTACTTGCCGAGCACCAGTTCTGCTGCAAAGCTCATCAGTGATCTTGCCCTAGAACTTGCAAAAGGGGGCCATGATGTGACTGTTTTGGCACCTGATCACACTGCCAAGGCAGATCTTCAATGCGATCATGATGACAAGATACGGGTAGTGCGGGTTAGAACTGGTGAAATAAAGAACGTATCAAAGTTTCTCCGCGGTTATCGAGAGATCTCTCTATCCGGAATTCTTTGGAAAAGGGCAAAAAGTTTTTTCAATGAAAATTCATTCGACCTTATCATCTATTACTCTCCTACCATATTTTTTGGTCCCCTTGTCAAACGTCTGAAAGGTCTATTTGGTTGCCCTGCATATCTCATCCTCCGAGATATCTTCCCCCAGTGGGCGTTTGATGCCGGGATTGTAAGGAGAGGATTGCTTTACAGGCTGTTGAAGCACTTTGAAAAGATTAATTATGATGCTGCTGACATCATAGGTATTCAGTCGCCGGCCAACAAACTTTATTTTTCCGAGAGAGGGCTTGATCAGAAGTATCGGATCGAGGTTTTGTACAACTGGATGTCTCCCCGTGATCACGACAGTTCATCTGGTCAATTCCGCGAGAAACTCGGTTTGGATGGCAAGGTCATATTTTTCTATGGCGGAAACATCGGTGTCGCCCAAGACATTGACAATCTCGTAAGGGTTGCCACGCGACTGCAAGATGTGCCGGAAGCGTACTTCTTGCTCGTCGGCGAAGGGAGCGAAGTCCCTCGTCTGAAGAGAGAGATTCAAAGACTAGGTTTGAAGAATTTCGTGATTCATCCAGCGGTGGAGCAGCGGGACTATCTGAGAATGATCGCTGATATCGATATTGGGATGATTTCTCTGGATCGCAATTTAAAAACCCATAATTATCCTGGGAAAATGCTTGGTTACATGTATCACGCAAAGCCCATTTTGGCCAGCATCAATCCTGGAAATGACTTGCAGGCAATTCTGCAGACCCATAAAGCGGGTTTGGTCTGTCACAATGGCGATGATGACGTCCTCTACAATCAATGCCTTCAGTTGATAAAGAATGCCTCTCTTCGTGTACAGATGGGAATGAACGGAAGAAACCTGCTCGAAGATACATTTTCCACATCCACAGCGGCTTCTCAGATTTTGTCACATTTTTCGAATTGATTCGATCTATGAGCAACCATACATATAAATCCTCTAGGGTATTGATCACCGGCGCCACGGGCGCTATCGGGCCGCGTGTTGTCCAGGAGTTGCATCAAGCCGGCTATCCAATTCGCACCTTTTCCGTCGATGCGCCTTCGGCAGGGATGTCCCCTCGGGATGTAGAGGTTGTCATTGGCGATATTACGAACGAGGAGGCTGTCCAATCGGCTATGCAAGGTGTAGGTGCCGTCATTCATATGGCAGCGCTCCTGCATATTGTGGATCCACCGCCGGAAATGCGTGCAAAGTACGAGCGCATCAACGTTGGTGGTACTGCAACGGTAGTGAATGCTGCCCGGCACACAGGCGTCAATCGGGTTGTCTTATTTAGCACGATTGCCGTATATGGAGAGGCAAATGGGTCTATAATAAACGAGAAGTCAACCACTCGTCCGGACACTTTTTATGCTCAGACCAAACTTGCTGCCGAACAGATCGTCTTGAATGCGCAGAATGCCGCCGGTCAGCCCTTGGGAACGGTGTTGCGTTTGGGTGCGGTGTATGGTTCGCGCATCAAGGGAAACTACGAACGGTTGACCCATGCCTTGGCGCGCAATCGTTTTATCCCGATCGGATCGGGTCTCAACCGACGGACGCTGGTTTATGATAAGGACGTCGGTCGAGCGGTTGCGCTGGCTGTTTCGCATCCCGCCGCAGCAGGGAGAATCTTTAATGTAACCGATGGCACGTTTCATACATTGAATGATATTATCGATGCCATTTGCGCTGCTCTCGGTCGCAAGCCGCCCCGATTGTCACTGCCCCTGGGGCCGACACGGGGACTGGTTGGCTTAATCGGAAAGATGGGCCAGGCCATCGGTTTAAAACCGCCGGTGACCCAGGCCATGATCGACAAATATACGGAAGATATCGCCGTGGACGGCAGCCTCATTCAACAAGAACTGGGTTTTGTTCCCCAGTATGGTTTAACGAAGGGTTGGCAAGAAACGGTCAAAGAGATGCGGGAAGGTGTCGCTCTTTGAAACGCATTGGCGATGTTTTGCTGAGTTTTTTCCTAGCCTGCTTTTTATGCATTCCCATGGCATTTATTGCCTTGGTTGTCAAACTAACTTCCCAAGGACCGGCGCTATACTGGTCCGATCGGGTGGGTCAAAACAACACCCTATTCAAAATGCCCAAGTTTCGGACGATGAGCCTTGACGCTCCTCAAGTTGCAACTCATCTGATGAAGAATCCCGACCGCTATCTGACACCCGTCGGATCCTTTCTCCGCAAGTTCAGCCTTGACGAACTTCCGCAAATATGGAGCATTTTAAAGGGTGATATGAGTTTCATCGGTCCACGGCCCGCCTTGTATAATCAGAATGACCTTATCGAGCTGAGAACAAAAAAAGGAGTTCATCGGCTTACGCCTGGTGTCACGGGATGGGCGCAGATTAACGGTCGTGATGACATCCCTATTCCACTTAAAGTCACATATGATGAATATTATTTGGAAAATAGATCGTTCTTGCTTGACTTGAAGATACTGTATATGACAGTGATAAAGGTCATAAAGGCCGATGGCGTTCAACATTAATCCTTCACCCTAGGTTGCCTATGCATCGCCAGTTAAAAAATCCGAAATTCTACTTCATGATTCTAAGTGATATGGCGCTTTTTGGGTTGGCGTACATTATCGCTTATCTCTTGCGGTTTGATTTTTCTATTGATCAAGATCAAATCCAGAAAATTCGGCTAACCCTTCTGTGGATTGTTCCGGTGAAGGCCGGCATCTTTCTCGTTTTCGGTTTATACAGGGGTATGTGGCGGTACACCAGTGTTCGGGACTTCTGGCATTTGTTGCAGGCATGCGTTTTTTCGATGCTTCTGAACATGGCAGTTATCCTTTATTTATATAGATTTGAAGGTTACTCCCGCGCCGTGTTTCTGATGGATGGCATATTGACACTCCTTCTCGCCGGAGGACTGCGGTTGTTTATAAGGATCTTTTTTTCAAACGGCTTACATTGGAGTGGGATCCACCTCTTGAGCAGGGGGGAAAGAAACCGAAAACCGGTATTGATTATCGGCGCCGGCGATGCGGGAGAGAAAATCCTGCGCGAGATTTCCGAAAACGGGCGGTTGCACTATCACGTCGTTGGTTTTGTCGACGATGATCCTCACAAGCAGGGCAGGTCGATCCATGGCATCCCCGTAATGGGTGATATTGACCATTTGCCTTATCTATCGCTTAAGTGGAACATCCAAGAGGCGCTCATTGCGATTCCCTCGTTGAAGGGGGCGCGGATGCGGAAAATCTTGGATGTTTGCAAAAATTGCGGCATTGAATACAAGACCCTGCCGGGAATGGGTGAGATCATCGACGGCCGGGTCAGCGTAAAAAAACTGAGAGATGTCAACTATGAGGACCTGCTGGGGCGAATGCCCGTGCAACTCGATAAAGAAGGGATCAGTCAGTATATCCAGGGTCGGACGGTTCTGATTACCGGTTGCGGCGGATCCATCGGGTCGGAGTTGTGTCGTCAGGTTGTCCGTTTTCAACCGCAAAACCTCATTCTCGTTGACGCCGGAGAGGAAAATCTCTTTAAGATCCAGATGGAACTGCATCATGAGCTGTATTTTAACCATTACCGGACAGTTTTGGGGCCTGTCCAGGATAAGGCCCTCATCGATGAGGTATTCCGGAAATATCGTCCGGCGGTCGTGTTTCATGCGGCTGCCTACAAGCATGTGCCGATGCTGGAGAAAAATCCATGGGAGGCGGTTTTTAACAACATCATCGGAAGTTCGGTCGTCATGGAGGCGGCCATCAGCCATGGCGTCGAGCGGTTTGTGCTTGTTTCTACAGACAAAGCGGTGCGCCCCACGAATGTGATGGGGGCGTCGAAACGGATCACGGAGCTCCTGCTGCAATCCTATCAGGGAAATGGCCGAAAATTCATGGCCGTACGGTTCGGAAATGTGGTGGGTTCTTCGGGGTCCGTCATCCCGCTTTTCCGGAGGCAAATCGAACAAGGAGGCCCCGTGACGGTTACGCACCCGGAGGTGACCCGCTATTTTATGACCATCCCGGAGGCTGCGCAGCTGATCATTCAGGCGGGGGCCATGGGCGAAGGGGACGAAATCTTTATCCTGGAGATGGGCACGCCCGTGAAGATTGCCGATATGGCCAGGGACCTCATTACCCTCTCCGGAAAAGAACCGGATAAGGATATTCAGATTGTTTACACGGGGCTCAGGGAAGGTGAAAAACTCTATGAGGAGCTCATTACCGTAGGGGAAGGAATCGTGACCACCAAACACGAAAAGATCATGGTGCTTCGCCCTAACGGAGGGGATCATAGGACCGGCAACTCACCATCGTTTCGTGAAAAACTGGTTGCCAATCTCGAAGTCCTGTATGATGCGGCGAACCGGCATGATGCCCGGGCCATCAAAAAGACGCTCCAGGACATCGTTCCCGAGTATAAACCGCAGGATTCGGAAAGCATCTTATGATTTCCTTCCGCCTCCTTCACCGACACCTGTCATGACCGCAAATGCGATCAACGCTAAGGGCCGCCCTCCTGTCTCTTTGCCCCGCCGTATCCTGATCATCCAGCTTGGCGACATCGGCGATGTGGTCTGGTCGCTGCCCGCCCTCCGGGCTGTCCGGGAGGCCTATCCGGAAGCGACCATCGCCGTTTTGCTCCGCGAAGGAAACGGGTCATTGCTGACGGCCGATGCCTGCCCTCCCGAGATTTTCGAGGTTCGCAAAGGGTCGGGAGGCTTCTTGGGGCGCCTGGCGGCCTCCCTGGGCCTCATTCGCGCCCTTCGCCGGCAACGGTTCGATATCGTCTTCGATCTTAGGGGAGACGAGCGGGGGGGCTACATGGCCTTTGCGACCGGAGCGCCGATCCGCGTCGCCCAGCATTACCCCGACATGACCTGGCCGCGCAACAGCCTCTTCACCCATCTATTGACATACCCTCTTTCCGATGTCTGTACGCCCGAAAAAGCAGCCGCGCCGTCGCTGGGGATCCTCAGGGCCTTCGGAATCAAGGTCGGCAGCGCCGTTCCCGAGTTGCACCTGTCCGACGAGATCCGCCGGCGGGCCGCGGCGCTTCTCGCTGTAGAGGGAATTGCCCCGAATCGAAAGACCGGGAATGCCGAAGGGGAAAAAGAGACCGGGACCGGGTCGAACCCTGGACCGGGTTGGGTCACCTTGAACCCCTTTTCACGTTGGTCCTACAAGGAATGGAGCCCGAAAAAATGGGTGCAGGTGATCGACTGGCTCTGGCGGGAGCATGGCCTCGCATCGGTCGTTGTCGGTTCCTCCGCCGAGAGGGAAAAGGCTCGTGAGATAACGGAAGCCTGCCGAGGGAAGGTCTGCAACCTGGCCGGGAAATCGACGCTTGCGGAGCTGGCGGGAATCCTTGCCCAAAGCCGTCTCCAGATCGGCGTCGACAGCGCTGCGCCGCACATTGCCGCCGCCGTGGGAACCCCCACGGTGACCCTCTACGGTCCCTCCGACGGGCAGTATTGGGGGCCTCCCGGTGACCGCCACCGCATCGTCGCTCCCGAAATGGCCTGCGCCCCCTGCCACCGGAAGGGGTGCGATGGCAAAGGCATCAGCCGCTGCCTTGACCTGCTGGATGTCGCCCGGGTGCAGGCGGCCATTGGCCAGGCCCTGGCCGGGAGGCTTGGCTGAACGACCTCGTTTTATCGAGCGAGCGGTTTGGCCTCGTCGATGAGCATGATTGGGATGTCCTCCCGGATCTCATAGACGAGGCGGCACTTTTCGCAGACGAGGCCGTCTTCAGCCGGTGTCAGGTGCAGGTCGCCCTTGCACTTCGGGCAGGCCAAGATCTCCAGCAACTCCTTACTTATTCCCATCACTCTTCAAGACACCTTTGAATTTCTCCGCATAAGGTCTCCGTTGTCATTCCCGCGGAAGCGGGAATCCAGTCCTTGCTTACTCATGGATTCCCGCTTTCGCGGGAATGACAAAGCAGGGGGATTTTCAAAGGGCTCTTTTCCTCCTTTCATCAGTTATTTCAAAAACCTCCCGCACCGCCGCAAAAACATCTTCCACGGTAATTTCACGCATGCAGTGTTGAGTCTCACAATGCTTCTTCAGACAGGGGCTGCAAGTTAACTCTCGCCTGATGACCCGATGACCGGCTCCGTAGGGACCCGTGCGGACGGGGTCCGTCGGCCCGAAAAGGGCGACGACCGGAGTCCCCATGGCGGCGGCCAGGTGCATGGGCCCCGAATCGGTGGTCACGAGAAGGGCCGCCTGCTGATAGAGGCAAGCCAACTCCCGGAGCGACGTCTGCCCGCCCAGATTGACGGCCTCTGTCTCCATTTGCCCTTGAATCCTGTCCAGGGGACCCGCATCGCCTCCTGTCAGGACGACGCCGACCTTAAGCTCCCGGCGGATCCGGTCGCAAAGTTCGGCAAACTTTCCCTCCTCCCAGAGCTTCGTTTCCCAGAAGGCCACGGGATTGACGGCCACAAAAGGGTTGGCCGTTTCGCTTTTCCCGCCTGCTGAACCCACTCCTCCGGTTCCCTCTTCCCCTTCCATTTTCAGGATGCTCGCATAGCGGTCCAGAAGGGCCGCCACGTTGCGCCGTTCCTGCTCGCCGACGGCAACGGTGAACTCCGGCGTTGCCAGAGACGGCGTCAGCTCCTGCGCCTCCTGTCCCCCGGCCAGATAACGGACAAAGTCCAGATAACGGTCCACGGCATGCTTCCCCATTGCTTCGGGGATTTTTTCGTTATAGAAAAGGCCGCTCAACTCCTGGAGACTGTCGTAACCGAGCTTGCGTTTTCCGCCGCTTAAGGCGACGATCACGGCGCTCTTCAGCAGGCCGTGGAAGTCGATGACCAGATCGTAAGGCCGTCTCCGCAGCTCTTGGTAAAAGTGCTTCATCTCCTGAAGAGGTTCCGCAAGACGGCCCTGGCAAAATTCCCTGATCCAGGTTTTCCGGCGGGAGACGATGACCCGGTTCAGGGCCGGGTGTCCGACAAGCAGGTCGGCGGCGGCCTCCTCGACCACCCAGGTGATGTCCGCCGCGGGGTAGCAGCGTCTTAAGGCAGCCAGGGCCGGCAGGGTGTGGATCACATCGCCGATGGCGCTCAATTTGACGATCAGGATGTTCACGGCGTCTCTTTCCTCAGAATCCACTTGACTGCTGCAAGGAGGTTTGCGGCCATGTGCGCGGGCCGGACCAGCGCCCCTTCCTGTCCGTTGGCGCCGCCATCGCCCAGTGCCGCCGCTGTCCTGTTCCCATAGCCCGTCCGGACCAGGATCCCCCTGATACCGGTCCTGGTCCCCGCCTCGAGGTCGCTCAGCGTGTCTCCTACCATGTAGGAACGGCTGAAGTCGATACCCAGTTCCTGCTGTGCCCGAAGAAAGAGGCCCGGGGCGGGCTTTCGACAATCGCAGGTCCTGAGGTAGGGCTCCCGGCCTTCCGTCGGATGGTGGGGGCAGTAGTAGATTCCGGCGAGAAAGGCCCCTTCCTGCCGGAGCATTTCCTCCAGGCGTGCATGAAGATCGGCGATGAAGGCCTCGTCGAAAAAACCGCGGGCCACACCGGACTGGTTGGTGACGACGATCGCCTTCATCCCGCTTGCATTGAGCCGGCGGATCGCCTCGGCGGCGCCGGGAATCAGGCGCAGCTTTTCCAGGCGGTCCAGATAGCCCACCTCTTCGTTGATCGTTCCGTCGCGGTCCAGAAAGACCGCCGCTCCTGTTTTTTCTTCCATCAATCGCCTCAAAAAAGGGGGACAGCTACCCTATTTCCAGATTCTTTCACCTCATAATGCCACAACGTCGCTTAGCGGAGGCTCGTCCCTGATCCCTCGAGTCCGGTTCGGGAAGGGGGCTTCGGGAGGGCCGCATTGGAGATTTTCGCTGCGAAAATATCCAGCGGACCGGCGAAGCCCCCGCCCACGAACCCGGGCCATACAAACTTTGAAACGTCGGGTCTTCCTCTGGCGGGCGATGTCCCACCGGGCGGATGCACTTATTTCGGCTCTACCGTTGAACCGTTCAGAGAAATAGAAAATAAAAATAGGGTAGCTGTCCCTATTTCTGGCTCAGGAGCTTCCGCGCGGCCTGATAGACCTCCTCGACGCCGATCAGCTCCATGCACTGAAAATCGGTCGGGCAGACCGGTTTCAGGCAGGGGCCGCAGGCCACCGGATGGTGGACGACGACGCTCCTGGCTCCCACGGGCGATGTCGCCGCAGGGTTCGTGGAGCCGAAGATGGCGATCGTGGGGATGCCCAGCGCGCCGGCGACATGCATGAGCCCGGAATCGTTCGACAAAAACAGGTCGCAGCGGGACATCAGCGCAATCGCCTCCTGAAGGTTCGTCTTTCCGGCCACATCGATCAGGGGATGGCGGGCGCTTTTGGCCACTGCTTCGGTGCTTGCCCGGTCGCTGTCGCTGCCGAAGAGAATCCCCTGTCCTCCTCCGTCATCGATCAGACGATCGGCCACGGCTGCGAACCGTTCGGGAAACCATTTCTTGGCCGGTCCGTAGGCAGCCCCCGGGGCAATGCCGATCAGCGGCCGGCCTGCTTCTTTTGAGATTCCGAAGGCGGCCAGCAGTTTCGTCGCCGTATCCGCGTATGCGGCGTCCGGTTGAAGACATACGTCGCGTTCGGCAGCCGCGCAGCCCAGCGCCCGGACCATCTCGACATAGTAGTCGATCTGATGGACCCGGCGGATCGCCTTTGTCCGTCGGACCGAATGGGTGAGGAGCGGTCCGCGGCCGTCGCTGTTGTACCCGGCCCGAATAGGGATGCCGGCGAGCCGCGTGATGATGGCCGCCTCGATCGCGTTCTGGAGGAGGATGGCGCAATCGAACCGGCGTTCTTTAAGTTCCCCGGCCAATCGCCACTTGCCCCGGATGCCGCCGTGCCGTCCGGGTTCCTCAAAGGCGATGACCTCGTCCACCGCGGGACTGAGGCGATAGACCTCGGCCACCCATGGCTTGGCGAGAACGGCTATCCGCGCCTGCGGCCAGGTCTTGCGGATGGCGGCAACGGCGGGGAGGGTCATGACCACATCGCCGATCCAGTTCGTTCCCCGGATCAGGAGCTGCTCGATTCCCTCGCTGGGGAGCTTTTTCCCTCCTCTGACCTGCAATGGCATCATCTTCACTCTATTGGCTCACGAATTTATTCCTCCGGCAAAACAGAGCAAATGTTGTCCTGCCGGATTAATCATCGGGGAATAATAGGGTAGCTGTCCCCCTATTTTAATAGGGTAGCTGTCCCCCTATTTTGGTATTTGACACTTCTTCGTCTTCCAACGCTGGTGGAGCCAGAGCCACTGGTCGGGATACTGCCGGACCGTTTCTTCGATCACCTTCGTGAAGCGCTGGGTGTTGGCAAAGATATCGGCATCCTTGTCGCCGGTCTGGGTGAGTTCCACCTCCGGGCCGATGACGAAACGATACCGTCCGTCCGGGAGCCGTACCATGGTGCTGGGCAGGACGGGCGCTTCGGTGTGGAGGGCCAGCAACGCGAGGCCGTCCGTCGTGCAGGCCGGCCGGTCGAAGTAATTGACGAAGCACCCCTCATACCAGTCGACATTCTGATCGATCAGGATCCCCAGGATCTCGTTGTTCTTGAGACTCCGGAGCATCGGCCGCATGGCGTGCTCCTTGGCCAGGGGCCTGTTGCCCGTCGCCGACCGGACCGATAAGACCAGGCGGTCCAGAAGCGGGTTGTCCAGGGGACGGTAGATGGCGACCACGGGCTTGAGCAAAAGGGCTGCCGCCGCGGCCCCCAATTCCCAGTTGCCGAAATGGGCGCTGAAAAGCAGGACCCCCCGTCCCTTTGCGAGGGCCTTCGTGCAGTTTTCCAGCCCTTCCGCCTCGACCCATGCGCCGACGTTTTCCCGTGTCAGCCGGGGAATGTCGAAAAATTCCGCCGCCACGATCCCCAGGTTCCGGTAGACCTTCCGGACAATCCCGAGGATCTCTTCGCTGGATTTTTCCGGGAAGGCCCGCCGCAGGTTATAGGTGGCGATCAGGCGCTGACGGGCAGAAAGATAGTAGAAAAGGCGAAAAAAGCCGATGAACAGGGCTTTGCGCAGCGGGGCGGGGATCGCTCCCAGAATTTTCACGAGGGCATCGGCAATAAACTTTGTCGTCACCGCCGGTGCCCTCTGAATCTCAAAACCTGCATCGATTATTTTCTCCAGTCGCGCCGGGGTGATGTCGGATGTTCCGCCGGCCGGCCATACTTAATACGCAAGGCGGGAAAAAATCAACTCCCTAAATGGCTCGGCAGGAGCGATCTCCATTCCGATCCGCAGCAGCAAGACGTGGGGCAGGAAGTCCGGAAAATCGGCGAGGCGGACGCCGTCCTTTTCCGTCGTGACGATCCGGTCGGCGCCGGTTTCACCGGCCAGTTGGCGCAGCAGGTCCAGATCGGCGGAGGCGTAGGGATGATGGTCGGGATAGGCCCTAAAGGCCTTGATGTCCGCCCCCAATTCGGTCAGACTCTTTCGGAAGGACTCGGGGCGGCCGATCCCGGCAAAGGCGCAGACCTTCCTGCCTTGGAGGTCCGCAAGGGGGCGCACCCGCCCCGTATCGGCTTCGACCAGGGCGACGGGCTGATGGGTTCCCCGGAAGCTGGGGAGGGGCAGATCGGGAAGGAGAGATGCGTCCACACTTCCTTCAGCCGATCCGGTCCGGACGATGAGATGGGCGCGGCGCAACTCCTGCGGGGATTCCCGCAGCGGTCCCCGGGGGAGAATGTAACCGTTGCCGAAGGGGCGGGCGGCGTCAATCAGCACTATATCGAGGTCCCGGTGCAGGGCCCGGTGCTGGAAGCCGTCGTCGAGGATCAGGCAGTCCGCTCCGAACCTTTCCAGGGCGGTACGTCCCGTAAGTGCTCTTGCAGGGCCGGTGAGGACCGGGACCCCCTCGATCGCGCGGGCGATCAGGGCCGGTTCGTCGCCGGCCTCCCGCCAATTCATGCAAATCCGGTTTCCGTCGGAAACGACGTTGACGGGGCCTTGCGCGCTGCCTCCGTAGCCGCGGCTCAGCACCGCCGGCCGCCGGCCCCTGGTCTTCAGCAGGTTGGCCAGGAAGATCACCATCGGGGTCTTGCCGGTGCCCCCTACAGTGAGATTGCCGACGCTGATGACCCGGCAGGGGAGTCGCTCCTGACGCAGAATCCCCCCGTCGTAGAGACGGTTTCTTGCGGCCATGGCGATTCCGTAGGGGAGGGAAAGGAGGTGCAGGATACTCCGGAGGATCCGGTCGCGGCCGCCCGGTTGTTCTTCTTTCCATAACCTCTGGATCGTTTCCTCAGCAGCCATCACCAGGATCTCTCCACATCAACGGTTCACCGGAACCGGCCTTCAGTTTTCCGTTTTCTCCTCGCCGTCCCGGCCGTTGTCTTTGAACTGCATGTGATGAAGGCGGCAGTACTCTCCCTGACAGGCCAGGAGGGAATCATGGGTTCCCTCTTCCCGGATCTCCCCGTTGACCAGAACGACGATCCGGTCGGCATTCCGGATCGTCGAGAGGCGATGGGCGATGACCAGGGTCGTTCTGCCTTTCATGAGGTTTTCCAGGGCATCCTGCACTTCGATCTCCGCCTCCGAATCGAGGGAGGACGTCGCCTCGTCGAGGATCAGGATCGGGGCATCCTTCAAAAGGGCGCGGGCGATGGAGATCCTTTGCCGCTCTCCGCCGGAGAGCTTCGTCCCCTGCTCGCCGATGAGGGTGTCGTAGCCTTCGGGCAGCCGCATGATGAACTCGTGGGCATTGGCGGCCTTCGCCGCGGCGACGATCTCCGCCTCGGTCCGTTCGATGTCGCCATAGGCGATGTTGTTCCGCACCGTGTCGTTGAAGAGAATCGTCTGCTGGGTCACCATGGCGATCTGCCCCCGGAGCGATTCCACGGTGACGGTGCGGATGTCCCGGTCGTCGATGCGGATCGCTCCTTCCGATACATCGTAGAAGCGGGGGATCAGGTTGACGAGCGTCGTCTTGCCCCCGCCGCTCATTCCCACGAAGGCGACCACTTCCCCGGCCCGGATCGTCAGGTTGATGTTCCGCAGGACCGGCGCTTCTTCATAGCGGAAGGTGACGTCCCGGAGGGCGATTTCCCGGGAGATCCGCGGCAGGGGGGCGGCGTCGGGAAGGTTGCGGATCTCGGGGACCAGGTCGATGATGGCAAAGACCCGCTCGGCCCCGGCAATCCCCTGCTGGATCGTGTTGTTCACGTTGGTCAGCCTCTTTACCGGCTCGTAGAGCATGATCAGGGCCGTCAGGAAGGAAAAGAAGGTCCCCGGCGTCGAATGGCCGTGGATCACCTGATAGCCGCCGTAGAAGATGATCGCCGAGATGCCGAGCCCCCCCAGGAATTCCATGAGCGGGCTGGAGATGGCGTTGATCGAAACGGCCTTGAGGTTGAGGCGGAACAACCGTTCGTTTTCTCCGGCAAAACGCCGGTTTTCATATTCCTCCATGCTGAAGGCCTTGACGATCCGGGTGCCCGAGATCGTCTCCTGTAGCAGGGTGGTGAGGCTTCCCACGGTGACCTGGGTCCGCCTGGCGATCTGCCGCATCTTCTGACCGAACTTGGCGATCGGGTAGATGGCGATCGGGAAGACGAGCATGGCGATGATGGCCAGCTGCCAGTCCCGGTAGAAGATGACGAAGACGAGACAAACCAGGGTCGAGCTGTCCTTGAGGAGCGCCGTGACCGCCTCCGAGACGGCCCCCTGAACATAGCCCACATCGTTCGTGATCCGGGACATGAGGACCCCGGTCGGGTTCTTCGTGAAGAAGGAAAGCGACTGGGTCTGGATCGTCCGGTAGAGTTTCTCCCGCAGGTCGGCGACGACCCGCTGGCCGATGAAGTTCATCAGGACCGTCTGGGCGTAGTTGCATCCCCCCTTCAAAAGATAGATGACGATGACCGCCAAGGGAATCCACTTGAGCATCTCGGCGTTTTGTTTCAGAAAAATTTCGTCGAGGGCCGGCTTGACCAAAAAGGCGAGCGCCGAGGTCGTTGCCCCGACGACGAGCATGCAGAGCATGGCGATAAAAAACTTGACTGCATGCGGTCTGGCGAGCGTCAGCAGCCGCTTGAAGATATCCACGCGTTTCTCTCCTTAATTCATCATCTCAAAGGCGATCCTGGCCGTCCGTTGCGCCGCCCCGGGCGTTCCCAATTTTCCCCGGAGCTCCGCCAGCGCCGCTTTCATCTCCCGGGTCCTTCCCTGCCGGCCGATCATGTCCCTGATCTCGGCGGCGATCCGCTCCGGATTCGCTTCGTCCTGGATCAGTTCGGGGACGACGGCCCGTCCGGCGATCAGATTGACCAGGCTGATATGGTCCACGCGGATGCACCGGCGGCCGACGGCGTAGGAGAGGCCGGAGACCTTGTAGAGGACCACCATGGGGGTCTCCAGCAGCGCCGTTTCCAGGGTGGCCGTCCCCGAGGCGACCATGGCCGCATCGGCGACGGCGATGACGTCGTAGATCTCCTCCCCGATGACGTTGATCCGGAGGGGGAACTGCCGCAGGATGTCCCGGACGAATTCGGGATTCAGCGTCCCGGCCAGGGGGAGAACGAACTGGAGCGGGGAGATCTTCTCTGTCAGGATCCGGCAGGCGCCGAGCATCGCCGGCAGAAGTTTGGCCACCTCGGACTGCCGGCTTCCGGGGAGGATGGCGACGGTCACGGCCTCCTCTTTCAGGCCGAAACGTTTCAGCGCCTCGCTGCGCGGATACTTTTTCTTCACCTCGTCCAAAAGCGGATGGCCCACGAAGGTGACGTCCACGCCGCTGTTCCGGTAAAATTCCGCTTCGAAGGGGAGGATCACCGCCATCCGGTCCACGGACTTGCGGATCGTGTTGACCCGGCCCTTGCGCCAGGCCCACACCTGGGGGCTGACATAATAGAGGACCTTGATCCCCCGCTTCCGGGCGGCCCGGGCGAGCGGGAGATTGAAGTCGGGATAGTCGATCAGGATGAGGAGCTCCGGCGGATCGTTTTTCAGGATCGCCTTCAGCCGGCGCATGACCTTGAGGATCATGGCCAGCTTGAAGATCACTTCCGTCAGCCCCACGACGGCCATGTCGGCCGCATCGGCCAGCAGTTCGACCCCGGCGGCGCGCATCCGGTTTCCCCCCACCCCCGAAAAGGACAGCTGCGGATCGAGCCGAACCATCTCCCGGACCAGGTTGCCGCCATGCAGGTCGCCGGAGGCCTCGCCGGCGACGATCATGACCTTGCGCGGCTTCACGGCGACCTCCGACCTCCCGCCGGCGATGGTTCCCGGGAGGGGGGGGCGGGCAGATCCCGCGAGGAGCGCGCCCGGCTGCGGTCGATGGCGTCATTGATCTTGAGCGCCAGCGCCAGGGCGTCGCGCCCTTCCTGGCCCGAGACGGCAGGCTCCGTCCGCTCGGCCACGGAACGGACGAAGGCGCGGATTTCCGCCTCCAGGGCATCGTGCATGACGATTTCCACGGGATTCTGGACAATCGCCACCTGCCCGTCGGGTCCCCGTTTCCGGGCCAGGGAGACCAACTCCTTCTTCTGGTAGTTCACGGCATGGTAGCCCTCGGGTCCGAAGAAGCGGATCTTCTGTAGGGTCTTGGCCGAGACCCGGCTCGCGGTGATATTGGCGACGCAGCCGTTCTGGAAGGTGAGGCGGGCATTGGCGATATCCACCTTGTCGGAAAGGACCGAAATCCCCACGGCCTCGACCGCTTCGACGGCCGAATGGACGAAGTGCAACAGGAGGTCCAGGTCGTGGATCATCAGATCGAGAATGACATCCACATCGGTGCCCCGTTCGAAGAAGGGGTGGAGACGGTGGGATTCGATGAACAGGGGCTGGCTCATCACGCTCTCCAGCGCCACCACCGCCGGGTTGAACCGCTCCACGAGGCCGATCTGGAGGATCAGGTCCTTGGCCTTAGCCAGGGACAACAGGGCGTCCGCCTCGGCGAGGGTGACCGAAATCGGTTTTTCCAAAAGGACGTCCACGCCCGCCTTCAGGAAGACCGAGGCGACCTCGTAATGGGCGCCCGTCGGCACGGCGACCGAGACGGCGTCGACCGATTCCGCCAGCTCGCTGAAGTTTGTGAAGGCCTTGCAGCCGTAGCGCTCGGCCGCTTCCCGGGCCCGTTCCGGCATTTCGTCGGCGACGCCGACGATCCGGCAGCCTTCGATCTGCGCGTATTTCTGGAGGTGGTAACTGCCGAGATGGCCGATCCCCACCACGCCGATGCGGATTTCTTTCATAGGCTTTACCGGCAGATGCCTCGTTCCGAGGCCCGGATGAAATCCAAGAACTGCCGGACCTCGGGCAGATCTTCCACCTCCTGCTCGACCTTCTGGAGCGCCGCGGACAACAGCAGCGAGGAGCGAAAGACGATCCGGTAGGCCTTCTTGAGGGCCTGGATCGTTTCGTCGGTGAACCCCCGCCTCTTGAGGCCGATCAGGTTCAGGCCGAAGAGCTTGGCGAAATTGCCGGAGGCGGTGACGAAGGGGGGGATATCCTTGTTGACCGCCGAGGCGCCGCCGATGATGCAGTGGGCGCCGATCCGGGTGAACTGGTGGATGCCCGTCATCCCGCCGATGATGGCAAAGTCCTCCACGTGGATGTGGCCGGCCAGGTTCACCCCGTTGGACATGATGACGTGGTTGCCCAGCTTGCAGTTGTGGGCCACATGGCAGTAGGCCATGATGAGGTTGTCGTCGCCGATGACGGTGACCCCGATGTCCGAGGTGGTCGACCGGTTGATCGTGACGTACTCTTTGATGATGTTGCGGTTGCCGATCACGACCCGTGTCGGTTCCCCCTTGTATTTCAGATCCTGGGGCGGACCGCCGAGGGAGGCGAACTGGGAGATCCGGCATTCCTCGCCGATGTCGGTCTGGGAGTCGATGACCACGTGGGGGCCGAGGGTTGTGTTTTTCCCGATATGGCAATCGGGACCGACGATGCTGTAGGGACCGACCTCGACCCCTTCGGCGAGCGTGGCGTCGGGGGCGATGATGGCGGTGGGGTGTATGTTCATAAAGGTTCCTTCTTTTCTATTTTTTTCTCCAGCGCTTCCAGCCGTCGCTGTAGGGCGGCCAGGGTCGTTCGCATCTCCGGCAGTTTGGGGAGGCAGGCTTCCATCTTCAGCCACTCCCGGTGGGGCAGATGGGGCGCGCCGGCGACGATCTGGCCGGGCGGGATGTCCTTGTGCACCCCCGATCCGGCGGCCACCATGGTGTGGTCGCCGATCCGGATATGGCCGACGATTCCTGACTGGCCGCCGACAATGACCCCTTGCCCGAGTTGGGTGCTCCCTGAAATTCCGACCTGGGCGACGACGATCGAATAGGCGCCGATCACCACGTTATGGGCGATCTGGACGAGATTGTCGATTTTCGCTCCCTGCTGAATCCAGGTCTTGCCGAGGGTGCCTCGGTCGATCGTGGTGTTCGCCCCGATCTCGACGTCGTCGTCGATCTGGACAATGCCGATCTGGGGAATCTTCACGTTTTCCCGTCCGGGTCGGGCAAACCCGAAGCCGTCGCTGCCGACGACGACGCCGGCGTGCAGCACCACCCCTTTGCCGACGACGCAACGGCGGTACAGGGTCACCCGCGGATAGAGGATGGACCCTTCGCCGACGACGGCTTCCCGGCCGATGAAGACCCCCGGATAGAGCACCGCCCGCCGCGCGATGCGCGCCCCGCGGCAGACATGGACGCCGGGGTAGACGACGGCTTCGGGAGAAACGTCGGCGCCGGCCTCGATGTGGGCCCCGGGCTGGATTCCCGCCGGGGCCTCTTCCTCGGGATGAAAGAGGGCCAGCAGCCTTCCAAAGGCGGCATAGGGATCCGAGACGACGAGGAGGTTTTTCCCCGCGCAGGTCGTTCCCGGGGCGACGAGAACGGCGTCGGCCGCCGTGGTTTCCAGCTTCTTGCGATATTTGGCATTGGCCACGAAGGTCAGATCCCCCGGGCCGGCCTCGTCGATCCCGCTGATCCGCTCGATGACCACCCCGCCGTCGCCGCTGACCTCTGCGCCCAGAAAGGCGGCGATCTCGTTGAGTGTCTTCTTCACCATATTCCGTCCGTCATTTTTTGGGCTTGTAGGTCTTGTTGAACTCGTCGGTGACCCTTTTGGTCAGGTCGTTCTCCTTGGCGTAATAGGCCACGGGGATGGCGCCGACATCGATAATCAAACTGTATTTCTCCTTTTCGCCGATCGCCTGCACCAGCTTCAGGATTTCGGGGACCATCTGCTTGGTCAGTTCCTGTTCCTTCGCCTGGAGCTCCTCATTGGAATCCTTGACCAGGAGCTGATAGTCGCGGAATTTTTTCTGGGCGGCCAGTTCCTTCTCCTTGAACGCCTCTTCCTTGAGGAGCGGCCGCTGCTTTTCCAACTCGTCCTTGAGCTTTTTCAGCTCATTTTCCTTTTCCTGAAGCACCGTTTTGGTCTTGTCGTAGGTCTTCTTCATCTCATCGGCGCCTTTTTTCCCGGCCGCGGAGGAGAGCATGACCTGCTGGACGTTCACGAATCCCGTTTTTTCGGCCGCGGCGGCCCATGATCCCGTGAAGGTCAGTGCCAAAACCACCAACCCGGCGACTATCAACCTCTGTATTTTCATCTAATGGTCCCCTTTCCTTATCGTGCACAAAAAGTTATTTCGCTAGGCCGCAACGTCGCAAGCGACCTTGCGGTTCTTCCTACATGAACATTCCGATGGTGAATTCAAACCGGCTCGGGGTTTCGTTCTCTTTTCTGTCCAGAACGTATCCCCATTCCAGCCGGAGAGGTCCGATCGGCGAATACCAGCGGATCCCCACCCCGGCGGTTCTCCGCATGTCGCCTACGTGATAGCCGCTTTCCCAGGTATTGCCGGTGTCGAAGAAGACGACCCCCTTCATCCCGGCGCTCTTGATCAGCGGGAAGATGTAATCGACGTTGAAGTTCAGCATCGTCAACCCCCCGATGACGTCTCCCGTCGCGGGGTCCTTCGGCCCCACATCCCGAAGCCCCCGCAGGGAACTGATGCCTCCCAGATAGTAGCGTTCGTAGATGGGAACATCCTTGCCCTCATTGGGGTGCATGTAACCGATCCGTCCCCGGACGGCAAAGACGTTGTCCAGGATCAAGGGAAAGAACCAGGCGGAAGTCAGCCCGTAGCGGGTGAAGCTGACGTCGCCCATCAGCGGACCGCCGGTGTATTCGACGGTGGCGCTGTTCTTCGATCCCTTGGAGGGAAAGACGGTATCGTCCGTCGTGTCCCGGGTCAAGGTGAACGACATGCCGCTGCTGGTGGTCTGGCCCGCCTGCTTCTTGACGTAGTACGAGGCCGTGCTCAGGACGTCCTTTACGTTGTCCACCGAGAGGCGGTAACCCACATAGCCGATCACCTTCTCGAAGAGGGGATAGCCGAGGGTGGTGCTGAACCCCTTGGAGTCGAGATTGTAGCTGTCGTATTCGCGCTTGAGGTTCCAGAGATCGAACTTGCTCCAGAGGGGCATATCGAAGAGCCACGGTTCCGTGAAGGAGAGATCGTAGAGCTGCGAAGAAGAACCGAGGCTGGCTTTGAGGCTCAGGGTCTGTCCCCGGCCGAAGAGGTTCTGCTGGGAAACCGAGCCGGAGATGACCGCCTTATCCACGGCGCTGTAACCGGCGCCGATGCTGAACATGCCGGTGGCCTTCTCTTTGACTTTGATGTTCACGTCCGTCAGACTCTCATCGGGCCCTTTTTCCGACTGGAATTCGATCTCCTCGAAGTACCGCAGCCGGTTCAGGGCCGTGTAGCTGTCCTTGAGCTTGGTCCGGCTGTAGAGATCCCCTTCGACGACGGCCAATTCCCGGCGAATGACCTTGTCGCGCGTTTTGGTGTTTCCGAGGATGTTGATCCGGTTGAAATAGACCAGATTTCGCTTCGTGATCTGATAGGTGATGTCGACCGTCTGGGTCGCTTCGTTCGGCTCGGTGCGGGGGAGCACGTCGGCATTGGCGAATCCTTCATCGTTGCAGGCATTGGTCAGAAGATCCATATCCTTCATGATGGCTTCGCGGTCGTAGAAGTCCTTTTTCCTGATCAGGAGCTTGGCCAGCAGTTCCGCTCGGGAAAGTTTCAACTCGTCACCGGCGATTTCCACCTTGCCGACCCGAAACTGCTTGCCCTCCGAAACGGGAATCTTGATGGTCAGACCGTTCCGGTCGGGAATGATCTCCGGTTCGCCGATCTGGGCATTGATGAAACCGTTGTTCAGATAGAAGGCGCTGAGCTTGCCCGTATCCTGCTTCAGCTGTTCCTTCTTGAGAAGCCCCGAGTCCGTGAAAAAACTGAAGAGCCCCTTTTCGTTGGTGGTCATCATGTTTTTCAGTTCCTTCGAGGTGAAGGCGCGGTTGCCCTCGAAGAGGATCTGGCGGATATAGAGCTTGGTGTTTTCGACGACGGTCACGACGATATGGACATCCCGCTCGCCGTCCTTCTCGACGGTGTAGCCGACCTCGGCGTTGTAGTATCCCTTGGAATCGTAAAGGGCTTTGATCTTTTCCATGTCCCCTTTGAGCTTCTCGGGATTTACCGTCTGGCGGGTCCGGACGGACATGGCGCCCTCGATCTCTTCTCTTTTCAGGACTTTGTTGCCTGTGATGCGGATTTCCGTAATCAGCGGTTTTTCGATCACGTTGAAGGTGACGACCTTCCCTTCGGCGGTCTCTGTCACATCGGCCGCGACATCGTCGAAATAGCCCATCCTGAAAATGGCCTTGATATCGGCCGAAAGGTCTTCCTCGGAGAAGGGCATGCCCGGCGTGCTTTTCAGGACCTGACGAATGGCATTGCCCTCGATCTTGCGGTTGCCCGCAAATTCGATGCGGGCAATCTTCTGCCCCGGGGCGGCGATTCGGGTCATGATGTCCAGGCGCAGCTGGGCGAGGATGGCGCCGAGATTCGCCCGACCGCGGCCCTGAACGTAAACCCCCGGCAGGACCTTCGCCGCGGCGATGTCCGTCAGGCGGACATCCACGCTGATCTGGTCGCCGAACTCCGTGATGCTGCCCGTGACGGCGTAAGCGGCCCCGGTCTGCCTGCCCACCTCCAGGGCCAGAGCATCGTCGACGCGCTTTCCCGCGACGGCATCGAGAATGGTTTTTCCCTCAATAATCAGGATGTTTTTCGTTTTCAGAAGTTCTTCCCGGAGTCCCGCGCGGACCTGGGCGCTCAGTCCCGCCGCGTCCGGTGCGGTGCTGTTGATTTCAAAGGGGAAAAGCGCGATTTTCCGGGCCGAATCTGCCGCGCTGCCCGAAGCGGGCCAAAGAAGGAAGATCGTGGTCAGCCACCATGCGGCGCAGGCAAAAAACCGTTTCCTATTCACGGGCATAAATCCTTCCGTCACGCAAACCGATCTGGTGAGACATCCGATCGGCCAGTGACTGGTTATGGGTGACCACGATGAGCGTGATCCTTTTTTCCCTGTTGAGTGTAATCAGGATCTCTTCTATCTTCTTTCCCGTTTCCGTGTCAAGATTTCCCGTCGGTTCGTCGGCCAGCAGGATTTCCGGCTCGAGAACCAGCGCCCGGGCGATGGCGACCCGTTGCTGCTCGCCGCCGGAAAGCTCCCCGGGTTTGTGGTTCAGCCGGTGGCTCAGCCCGACCTCGCAAAGCAGGGCCTCCGCCTGTCGCCGGGCTTCGGCTTTCGGCAGGCGTCTAATCAGGGCGGGCATCATGACGTTTTCGAGGCTCGTGAATTCGGGCAGGAGATTGTGAAACTGGAAGACGAAACCGATCTTCCGGTTCCGGAAGGCGGCAAGCTTCGGCTCCGGCCAGGCAAAGACCTCGACGCCGTCGAAAAGGACCGCTCCGGCCGTCGGATGGTCCAGGGTCCCTAGAATATGGACGAGCGTACTTTTCCCGGAGCCGGAAATCCCCACGACGGCCAGGGAATCGCCCCTGACGATGCGCAGGTTCAGTCCTTTGAGGACCTCGATGCGCAGGCCGTCCTTGATGAAGGTCTTGTCGAGGTCCCGGACTTCGATCAGGGGGGCGGGGTTGTTTCCAGCGATGTCCTCAGTCATAGCGCAACGCCTCCGCGGGGTCGAGGCGGGAGGCCCGCCAGGAGGGGTAGATCGTCGAGAGAAAACAGATCAGCATCGTGCCGGCGATGATGACCCCCACGTCGCCGAAGTTGACCTGCGAGGGGAGTTCGCTCAAGTAGTAGACATCGCCCGGCAGGATCTTGAATCCGAAAAGCTTTTCCACAAAGCGGGAGATCCTCTCCAGGTTGAAGGCGACGGCCAACCCCGCGACGGTGCCCGTCAGGGTGCCGATGGCCCCCACGACGAGCCCCTGGAAGATGAAGATCTTCATGATGCCCACCCGGGTGGCGCCCATCGTTTTCAAGATGGCGATGTCCTTGTTCTTCTCCATGACGATCATGATGAGGGCGCTGATGATGTTGAAGGCGGCGACCAGGACGATCAGCGAAAGGATGATGAACATGACCCTTTTTTCCAACCTCAGGGCCGAAAAAAGGTTTTTGTTCATCTCCATCCAGTTGCGCCCCCAGTAGGGGTAGCCCAGCTTCTTCTCGATGGCCTTCGCGATCTTATCGGCTTGGTAGATGTCGTCGACGCGGATCTCCAGACCCGTCACCCCCTCGCCCATGTTGAGAAATTCCTGACAGGTCTTCAGGGAGATGTAGGCGAGCGTCGAGTCGTATTCGTAGAAGCCGGACTCGAAGATGCCGACGACGATAAAGGGCTTCATTCGCGGCACCATTCCCATCGGCGTGGCGATGCCGGTCGGGGAGACGATATGGACCGTATCGAAGAGAAAGACGCCCAGGTTCTTGGCCAGTTCGCGGCCGATGACGATTCCCGGGGTTGCCGCCGCCAGATCCGGCCGCCGGCCGGAGAGGTCCCGTTTGCCTTCTTTCAGGCCCGCAAGGCTTCCCTCCCGGATCTTCCCCAGGTTGATCACCTTCAGGCCGTCTTCCAGCGAGAGGCCCCGCAGGACGATGCCCGTCACGCTGCTGCCGCTTTTCAGCATCGCCTGGCTGTAAATAAAGGGGGTGGCCGCGACGACGCCTTTGACCTGGGCGACCTCCTTCATCACCGCGGCGTGGTTTTGCATCCCGCCGCCGTATTCCATGACGATGACGTGGGAGTTGATCCCCAGGATCTTGCTGCGCAGGTCCGTCTCGAAGCCGTTCATGACGGCGATGACGATGATCAGCGCCGCGACGCCCAGAAAGATCCCGGCGATGGAGATGAAGGTGATGATGGAAACGAAGACCTGTTTCCGTCTGGCCCGCAGGTAGCGCAGGCTGGTGAAGAGTTCATAGGGCATCACTGATTCGTTTCCATGACCTTCTTTTCTGCCGCTTCCTCCCGGGCGCTCTCCCGGTTTCTCAGGAGCGGGAAGAGGATGACGTCCCGGATCGACGCCGAGTCGGTGAAGAGCATCACCAGGCGGTCGATGCCGATCCCCTCTCCGGCCGTCGGCGGCATCCCGCATTCGAGGGCGCCGATGTAATCCTCATCCATTTCGTGGGCCTCCAGATCGCCCGACTCCCGCTCCTTGAGCTGCATCTCGAACCGCCCGCGTTGATCGACGGGGTCGTTGAGTTCCGAAAAGGCGTTGGCGATCTCCTTCCCGCAGATGTAAAGCTCGAACCGGTCGACCAGGGAGGGGTCGGCGGCGTTCCGCCGCGAGAGGGGCGAAACATCGACGGGATAGTGGGTGACGAAAGTCGGCTGGATGAGCTGGTGCTCCACCGTCTCGTCGAAGATGGCCATCAGGACCTTCCCCGGCGGATCGCTTTCCTTGACCTCAATTCCCAGCGCCCGGGCATGGGCGGCCTGCCGGTCGGCGTCGTCGAGCACTTCCGGCGCCACGCCGCCGATCTCGATGACGGCGTCGCGGACCGTGATCCGTTTCCAGGGAGGCGCCAGGTTGATCTCTTTGCCCTGATAGCGAAGTTCGAGGGAGCCGGAGAGGCTCCGGCTGAGGCCGGCGATCAGTTCCTCCGTCATCGCCATCAGGTCCTCGTAGGTGGCATAGGCCTGGTAGAACTCCATCATCGTGAATTCGGGATTGTGAAAGGTGTCGATCCCCTCGTTCCGGAAGCTCCGGTTGATCTCGAAGACCCGTTCCATCCCGCCGGTGATCAGCCGCTTGAGGTAGAGTTCCGGGGCGATCCTTAAAAAGAGGTTCATCCCCAGGGCGTTGTGGTAGGTCTTGAAGGGACGGGCGACGGCGCCGCCGGCCCGGGGCTGCATCATCGGCGTTTCCACCTCGAGAAAGTCCCGCTCCTCCATGAAACGGCGGATAAGACTGATGATTTTGCTTCGCTTCTGAAAGACGTCCCGGACCTCGGGGTTCACGATCAAATCGAGATGGCGCTGCCGGTAGCGGATCTCCACGTCCGTCAGGCCGTGCCACTTTTCCGGCAGGGGGTGCAGCGATTTGGACAAGAGACGGAGGCCCTTTTCTTCCACGTCGATCGTCAGTTCGCCGGTCCTGGTCTTGAAGACCCTGCCGGCAATCCAGAGGATATCGCCCATATCGAGTTTTTTGAAAAGGGAAAAGGTCTGTTCCCCGACCCGGTCCTTGCGGAGGAAGGCCTGGAGACGGCCTTTCCGGTCCTGGATGCTGATGAAGGCCCCCTTGCCGAAGTCGCGGACGGCCATCAACCGTCCGGCGAGGGTGAAACGTTCCGTCATCTTTTCCAGCTCTTCCGGGGGCAGGGCTCCGAACCGCGCGTTGATCGCCGCCGTGGTTTCCCCGACCCGGGAATCGTTGGGATAGAGGTCGATCCCGTCGGCTTTCAGAGAGTCGATCTTTTCCCGGCGTTTTTTCAGAAGTTCACTTTCTTCCATAACCTAAAATGCTCCGTTGTGTTCCGATGATATAAAGCGAATTTGACTATATTTTTTTTCGATATTAGTCAAGCACGAATTCCGACGGCGGGGTTCCCCCTGCGGTCGCCGCGACATTCCCTGCGCTCCTTGGGTCGAAGGAAATCAGATCGCCTCGTTGGGGTCCTGCTGCCGGATGTAGGCGAGGATTTTCGTCGCCAGCGGCGCATAGGTCTGGACCTTGTTGTAATCGCAGACCACATTGTTCAAATACTGAAGGATCAAGGCGTCCCCGGCCTTTTCCTCGGGCATGATCCCGGCGAAGAAGAAGCCGAGCTTCTCGAATTCGGGCCCCATGAACCAGGTGGCGGCATCCTCGAGGGGCAAAAAGAGCTGGACCGCCGCGATCTGCCGGAGGCACAGCTCCCGCAGAATCCGCCGGACCTCGCGAACCGCCTGAGCCCCGTAACGGACGATCCGGACCTCGGCGCACCCCTCGGGTCCGAAGAGCTCGGTGTCGATCTCCGAAGGTCCTTCCGGCAGCTCCGGCGGGCCCGCAGGTTCGCTGAAGCGGTGCGCGGCCGAGAGCTCTCCGTAGATTTCCCGGACCAGGTCGCGGTGGGCTGCCGGGACGTAGAGGTCCTTTGTCTCGGGGGGCAACAGATACCGGAAGCTCAAGACCACGCCGAGCCGCTGGCTGGTGTCTCCCTCGATCCCCTTGAAGTGCCAGGAGGCGGGACTCGTGGCCAAGAGGATGCCGCAGTCGGCAAGCCCCATCTTGGTCATGACCTTCTGGGTGAAGAGATGGTTCGTCACCGAGTAGTCGTAGATGCCTTTGAGCGGAACGGGCTTGTCGACCTCCTGGAGAAAGCGGCAGAGGCGATCCATGCACCCCTGGCCCCGGTATTCGATGTTCACGAAGATGTAGGTCAGCTCGGCGATCCGGCTTCCCTCGTAGGGGTAGACCAGGGCGCCGTGACCCATGAATTTCCCCTCGGCAGTGACGGCCACGGCGGAGAGCATGTGGCCGGTCCGGTTCATCTCCACGATCTGGTCGGGATAATAGATGTAGTCCGTAAAGAAGGTGAAGCCGTGGGAGCGGTAGGCTCCCCGGGAGATTTCGATCGCCTCTTCGGGCGCCATGAGGCGGACCTCGTAGGCGACGCGCTCCGGCTTGCCCGCCGTCGGCAGCGCGTCCGCGGCCACCTCGGCCACCTTCCCGGGCTGTGCTGCCGGGACCCCCTTGAAATGCTTCACGAAGCGGGTTTCCTTGCCGCCGGACCCGAGATTCGTGAAGGTCACCTCGTCCATCACCTCCTGCATCAGGAAGATTCCCATTCCCCGGTCCGAGCGGTCGTCGAAACCGGCCTCGGCGTCGTAGCGGGTCAGCCGGGTGGGATCGAAGGGGAGCCCCTGTTCCCGGATGGACACGCCGATCCCGTCAGGGAGCGGATCGCAGATCAGATCGAAGGTCGAGGTCGCGTCGGACTCGAAGGCATGCTCGATCAGGTTGGTCACCGCCTCTTCGATGACCAGATCGAAGCGGTAGAGATCGCCTTCGGGGCAGCCCCAGATCCGGGCGGATTCCCGGACGAAGAGCTGGGCGATGGGCAGGCAGGAAAGGTCGCTGGGCAGGGTCATTTTCATGGAGCGATTCAGGGACATGGCAACGCTTCCTCCAGAAGGCTGATGTGAACAAAGAAGGATTCCGGGACCGGCGGTCGCCGGACAGGGAAAAGGGTTCATAAAACCGCGGAGGATCAAGGCGGTAACGGATGACCATCGCGGTCATTACCCCATCCGGGACGACCCTGTCAAGGGCCGAAGAATCGGGGTGGGCCGTCCGCGTGAGACATCGGCATTCCCACTGCCCCATTGCCCCGGAATCGGCTTAGCGCTGTGGCAGCGAAAGGCGGTTGACATCGGCCTCCCTTATCCGTATCCTTCCGGCGTAATGAACTTTCCGCAAAAATTTACGATGACATTTTCGAGGGATAAGGGAAAAAGCATGGGCGTTCGCGAACCGGCGGAGATCGTTTTTCGCAACACGGCTATCCATACCGCCGATCCGCAGCGGCCCTGGGCCGAGGCCCTGGCCGTGGCGGCCGGGCGGATCGCCTGCGTCGGCGATCAGGCCGACGTGGATCACTGGATCGGGCCCGCGACGGAGCTCTTCGACCTGCCCGGGAAGCTGGTCCTGCCCGGGTTTCGCGACAGTCACATCCATCCCCTGGCCGGAAGCTTCAACCTCCTGGAATGCCGCCTGGTCGGTCCGGCCGACGCCGCCTCCTACCTCACGCAAATCCGGGCCTACGGCCGGGCGAACGGGGATCAGCCCTTCCTCCGCGGCGGCGGCTGGCAGCCCGACGCCTTTTCTTCCCACGGCCCCGACCGCAAGGCGCTCGATGCCGTCGTTTCCGACCGGCCCGCGCTCCTGAAGTCCCTGGACGGCCACAGCGCCTGGGTGAACAGCCGGGCGCTGGAAATGGCCGGGATCGGGAAGGGTAGCCCCGATCCTCCCGGCGGCCTCATCGTCCGGGACCCCGTCACCGGGGAGCCCACCGGGACGCTGCGGGAATGGTCGGCCATGGATCTGGTGGAAGCGAGGCTGCCGAAGCCGGCGGTACGGGACCTGGTGACGGCCGGCTGGGCCTTCCTGGAGAGGGCGGCCCGGCTGGGCATCGTCTCGGTCCATGAAGCCATGGCCGGGGAGGCGGAACTGGCCGCTTACCGGGAGCTCGAACGGAGCGGCGAACTCACCCTGCGGGTCCAGGCCGCCATGCTCTGCGAGCCGCCGGGGGGGGAAGAGGCCGTTCACCGTCTCGTTCGCATGCAGCGGGAATTCCGGGGCAGGCTGCTTGCGCCCCAGGCGGTAAAGATCTTTCTCGACGGCGTCGTGGAGGGGCACACGGCCCGACTCCTTTTTCCCTACGCGGACCGGCCCGGGTTCCGGGGGGAACTGCTCTGGACGCCCGCAGATCTCGACCGGACGGTCCGGGCCCTCGACCGGGCGGGCCTACAGATCCATTTCCACGCCATCGGGGACGGCGCCGTCCGCCTGGCCCTCGATACCCTGGAGAAGAACCTGAAAACCGGGGGGCGACGCAACGGCCGCCACCTGATCGCCCACTGCGACCTGGTGGACGCCGCGGACATTCCGCGCTTCGGTACGCTGGGCGTCACGGCCGTCCTTCAGCCGGCCTGGTTTTACCGGGAGGCGAACTTTGACCGGACGGCCCTTCCCTTTTTGGGCCGGCAACGGGCCTACGGCCTCTATCGGATGCGGACGCTCCTTGCCGCCGGAGGGGCCGTCGCCTGCGGCAGCGACTGGCCCTTCAGCGGCGAACTCAACACCTTCAATCCTCTGGATTCCATCCAGGTGGGCGTCACCCGGGCAGGCCTCGACGCCGATCCGGAGCAACCCTACCTGCCCGAGGAGCGCCTGGAACTGTCCACCCTGATCGACGGCTTCACCATGGCCGGCGCCCGGGCCGATTTTCAGGAAGCGATCACCGGGTCGCTCACCGCCGGCAAGTCGGCGGATCTGGCGGTGCTGGACCGGAATCCTTTTCACCTTCCCGCAGAAGAGATCTCCCGCGCCCGGGTCCTTTTGACCCTCTTTGCGGGGCGGACCGTCTTTCGCGCCGATTCCCTCTGAAATTCCGGTCGGCTTTCCGGCGTCCCCATCGGCATCCCCATGTATGGGGAGATTGTGCCCACCAGCGGGCCAGGGCATGGGCCGTTCGTGCCGCACAGCAAGCATTTGCGTCTCTCCTCCGGGCGCGACCACCGCCACCGGCGCTTTCCAGGGATGATCCTTTTTTCACGTTGCGGCCTCCGGATGACTTGTGTATGATCCGCCGAAATGCGGTTTTTCACGAAAGGGGGAGGACATGATCAACAAGGCGATTCTGGTAGGCAGGCTGGGGAAGGATCCGGAGGTCCGGTATATGCCGGACGGGACAATGGTCACCAATTTCACGATAGCGACCGATGAACAGTGGAAAGACAAAAACGGGGAGAGGGTGCAAAAGACCGAATGGCACAAGATCGTCACCTATCGGAAGCTTGCGGAGATCTGCGGAAAATTCCTCAATAAAGGCAAACTCGTTTATGTGGAAGGGCGCATCCAGACCAGGTCCTGGGATGACAAGGAAGGGATCAAACACTATACGACCGAAATCGTCGCCTCGGATATGAAGATGCTGGAGTCCCGAGGTCAGCGGGGGGGCGATGGCTATCCCGAAGAGTCTCCTGCCGCGTCGCATCAGCCTGCGGACGGTCCGTTGCCCGACGATGACGTCCCCTTTTAGCGTCTGCCTGGAAGCCGATTGTTGATGATGACCGACACGACTAAGAAGGATGAAGAGAATCTTTGTCGTTATGACTGCGGAAGTGGAAAGAAGCTGTGATCGATAAGATTTCGGGAGATTTTTTGCAGTGGATGCGGGGATTCTACTGCGTCGCCGAGACGGGGAGCGTCCGGCGGGCGGCGATCGCCATGGGGCAGGGACAGCCGACCATCAGCCGCCAGATCAAGCTTCTGGAAAAGGAACTGGGAGTCACCCTCTTCGACCGCTCTTCCGGCAACATGCTGATCACGCCGGAGGGGAAAAAACTCCAGGAAGATGCCGTCACCCTCTTCGAGTACGTGAAGCATATCAAGGGCGAATTCAAGAATGAACAGATAAACTACGGAGGAAAGATCTCCATCGCCGCGACGACAGGCGTCACCTACTCCATCTTGCCGCCCTATATCGACCAGTTCCGCAGGCTGCATCCCGACGTCACCTTTCAATTCGAAGGGATCACCCGGGAGACGGTCTATGAAAAGGTCGAATCCGCGGAGGCGGATTTCGGGATCGCGGTTTTCGACAAGAGTCACAGCACGCTCGTCTGTCACGACCTCTTCGAAGCCGGCCTGATCATGATTGCCCCCAAGAACAACCCCTACTTCTCGGGAAAGGCCCTCCCCACCCTCCAGCAGATCGCCAAGGTTCCCCTTATCCGTCTGGCGCACCATGGTGTGTTTGCCCCGCTGATTGAGGAGCGCTTTGCCAAAGACGGGTTGAAACCCAATGTGGTGATGACCCACAACAACTACTTCAACATCAAACAATATGTGGCTCTGGGAATGGGCGTCGCCATCATCGGCGAGCATGCCGTTTCCCAGGAGGACGAGCAGAGCTTCGACATCTACAACATGGAGCCCTACTTCCCGAAATTGAAGTATGTGATTATCCTGAAGAAAAAGAAATACCTCGCGCCGATGGTCAAGGAATTCATCCGGACCATCAAACCGGATATCGAGTTTTCCGCCAATCTGGAGCCCTCGGACGTGCCGGCCCTGTCCCTGACCAATCTTCTCCAGAAACGGGTAGGGATGAACCAGGCGGAGTCGTCGCCGGTCAAGACCGGCAGGGGGAAGAAGCGCTGACGGCGTCACAGCCCGGCGGCGCGACTCGTCAATCCGCTCCGGCCGGTTCAACGCAGTCTCGCTTCGGCACTTACTTTATGGAATTAGGAGAGGGAAAACGCCATAGATGCGCTATGGCCCGGGAATGGCAAACCGGCACTGCCGCGGCGGAATTCCCGCCATCCGGCAGCCTGCGAGCCTCTGTTTTCAACCCCTGTCCGGAGCGCCGGGAGGTCAGGACTTTTTTTCGTCGCTCTTCTTGTCGTCCGGAGGCGTGACATCGATCTCGTTCGGCTCGTGAGTGGCTTTTTTGAAGTTCTTGATGCTCCTGCCGATGGCGCCGCCGATCTCGGGGAGCTTGCCGGCGCCGAAGATGATCAGGATGATCACCAGGATGATCAACAATTCAGGCATGCCTATTCCAAACATGATCTCATCACCTCGTTAAAGGGTTTCTTGCCAATATTTGTAAATCATCATCACTGCCTTGTCAAAGGGTAAATGGATCAAGGCGTCGCGGTCGTCGGCGTCTCTTCGGGCAGGCGGAGGTGGACAACCTCGCCCGGCTTTCCCAAGCTGCCCAGTGCTTTTCCCTGGTAGGTCACGTTGATCCCGCCTGCGTTGCCCACATCGAGCCGGAAATATTCGGCGGCCGACCGTTCGATCTTTTCCCCCGGTTGCAGCAGGACCTGGTGGGTGTCGCCATCCTGGGTGATCCGCACCCAGGTGAGTTCGCGGGCTTCGATGACCAGGAGATGTTTTTTCCCTGAGACTGCCGGCGGCGGAGCGACCAAAGCCGGCGCTTTCACCGGTGAAGCCGCCGGCTCCCGCGCTTCGAAGACCGTCGCAGGCGCTTCTGCGGCCGGAGCGGCTGTTTCCGCGGCCGGGGCCTGCGGTTCAGCGGTCACCGCTGGCGGTGTGGGTGGTGCGGGGGCCGGGGGGGGTGCCGATTGGTCATAGAGGAAGAGGGTGTAGACCAAGATGCCGGCGACGATGACGGCGCCGAGCGTCGAAAAGAGAAAGCGATAGCGCCCGCCGTTTTCCGGCCAGGGTTTGCGCACCTCCGCTTCTTCCTGCGGCGGCTTCAGGCTTTCCAGATACTTGTCATAGCGGGCCATGAGCGGTTGTTCGTCAATGCCGACGGCCCTGGCGTATTTGCGAATATAATCACGAGCATATACCGGCGGAGGGAGACGGTAGAACTCCCCGCTTTCCACGGCCGCAAGGTTGATGACGCTGACCCGCGTGGCCGTGAAGATGTCATTCAGGGAGAGCCCTCGCGACTCTCGGGCGGCCTTCAGGTTCTGGACAGTTTCTTGACTGGCCGCGGGCGTTTTCTCCTTGGCCGGAGTTGCCTTTTCCTCGTTCATCGAATCCATAATTCCCCCCGTAAACGGTCGATACCATTAGCACCATTTCATCGGCCATGCAACAGCAAAGATGAACAAGAGGAGCGGGATCTTTCGTCCGGCGAAAATTTGGGGCTGGTTTTTTACCCCTCTTTATGGTGGTATGGCATCCGTTTCGGCAATGGCCGGAGATGAGCAGGTGAGACGAGGGGATGGACGATGGATGAAAAAGAGCTGCAACTGGTAAAGGATGCCCGATTGTTTATCGAGGCGTTGGCCCTGGATGCGGGAGCGCTGCTCCGGGAGAGGCTCCACGAGTGCCATCGGGTGGAGTACAAAGGGGAGATCAACCTCGTTACGGAGGCCGATCACCTTGCAGAGGCGCTCATCGTGGAGCGGATCGGACGGTTCTATCCCGGTCATGACATTCTGGCGGAGGAGTCTGCCGCAACGGCGAACGGTTCGGCCTTTCGTTGGATCATCGATCCCTTGGACGGAACCACAAACTATGCCCACGGCTTTCCGGTCTTCTGCGTTTCCATTGCCCTAGAAGTGGCGGGGGTCATCCAACTGGGCGCCGTTTACAACCCGATGCTGAAGGAGCTGTTCACGGCCGAGAGGGGGCAGGGGGCCTTTCTGAACGGCACCCGCCTTGGGGTCTCCCGGACCCGGGATCTCAACAAAGCGCTCCTGGCGACCGGTTTCCCCTATGACTTGCGACAGGACCGGAACAACAACATCAATTACTTCCGGGCGTTGGCCAAGAGCACCCAGGCGGTGCGCCGGGCCGGCTCGGCCGCTCTCGACTTGGCCTATGTGGCGGCAGGCCGCTTCGACGGTTTTTGGGAGCTGAAACTCATGCCCTGGGATACCGCGGCGGGCTGGCTTTTGGTCGAAGAGGCCGGCGGCCGGATCACCGATCTGGGAGGCGGTTCCTATGACCTGCGGGCGCCGCACATCCTGGCTTCGAACGGAATTATCCACGACCGGATGCTAGGCATCCTGGCCGCGACGGATCCTCTGGAAAATCCCTAGCCGGCGAGTGACCGGCTGTTTGTCCGCCTGAAGGAGGGTCCTCTTTAAAGAGGACCCTCCTATCTCTTTGCCGTTCCGCTTTTCCTCCTTCGCTCCTGCGGTCGAAGCTTTGCCCTTCTGCCTGCATAGGCATCTTTAAAATGAAGAGGCCCGACTCCCGGTTCCGATCGGCTTGACAACCGAAATTGGGTGCATATATTACGGCCGAAACGGGATTGAACTGAATGATAACAGCTTGTTAGTCTCAGCGATGTTTGGAACGAGCTGTTCCGGCTTTTCCCCCGGAGAGAGGTTATAAAACACTTTTTAGGAGGTGAGCGATATGTTTGGTACGGGATTGTGGAGATTTGGCGGAGCGGACTCGCTGCGGGAGATGCAGCGATTGCAAAGGGAGATGAATCAGGTTTTTTCAGGACTGGAACATCCGCTCACCCAGGAGTTTCCACCGGTCAACGCCTGGGTGGGGGAGGGGGATGTCATCGTCACGGCAGAGTTGCCGGGCGTGGATCCGCAGAAGGTGGACGTCTCCGTTGTGGGCGATACGCTGACGATCAGCGGCTCCCGGGAGGGAGAACCGCTGAAGGAAGGCGAGAGTTATCACCGCCAGGAGCGCAGTCACGGTCGTTTTACCAGGACGTTGCAGCTTCCCTTCCCCGTCGAGGTCGGGAAGGTCGATGCCCGGTACGAAAAGGGCGTCCTGAAAATGACCCTGCCGCGCGCGGAAGTGGATAAGCCGAGAAAAATCGCGGTACAGAGCGAATAGAGGGAGGTGTGATCATGGAACAAGCCGTAGAATATCAAAAAAAGTCAGCTCAGAATCCGGTGGCGACGGAGCGGACCCGAAACCGCAAGGTCTACGTGCCGAAGGCGGATATTGTCGAGACGGTCGATGCCATGGTGCTTTATGCGGATATGCCCGGCGTGGACGAAAAATCGGTCGAGGTCACGTTGGAGAAGAATATCCTGACGATCAAGGGCGGTGTGGAGCCCGAGGCTTTTGCCGGGCGGAGCATCTGCTATGCCGAGTATGATGTCGGCGACTACGAGCGGGCCTTTACCATCTCCGATGAAGTGGATCGCGACCGGATCGAGGCCGCCGTCAAGAACGGCGTTCTGAAGCTCATCCTGCGCAAGGCTCCGCAGGCGGAGGTCAGAAAAATTACGGTTCGGACAGAGTAAACTGGGTTTCCCGTCACCCGGAGGGTTCTCCCTCCGGGTGATTTTTTAATCCGCCGTCAGTTTGACCAGCGCCTTTCTCGTCCGTGGTCCGTCAAATTCACAAAAAAAGAGGGATTGCCATTGCCCCAGGACCAGTTGCCCCGCTTCGATGAAGAGCGTCTGCGAGGCTCCGAAGAGCGACGCCTTGATATGGGCCGCCGAGTTTCCTTCGCCGTGCCGATAGCCGGCGGAAAGGGGGATGATCCGATCCAGGCCCGTCAGGATGTCCTGCGGAACGTCCGGATCGGCGTTTTCCTGCAGCGTCAC
>JAKAFS010000112.1 GCA_021817825.1 Deltaproteobacteria bacterium
GCCTGTCAAATGTACACTCCCCCTTCGTCCGGCAGGATGCCGGGTGCGGTTTCTCAGAAGGAGGGCATCGCCTATGTATGAGAAGAAGCCCTGGTTGAAGTTCTACGGTGGGATTCCCGAGAGTATCGACTACCCGCGGGTGACGATGTACGAGGCGCTGATGCAGACCGTCTCGCGCTGCCCGGATGACACCGCCAAGCTGAAGGCCGAGGGGAAATACTGCGGTGCATAAATCCCTAATTGAGGAGAGTGATTGATGAAGCAGATCGACGAGTGTCATGAGATCCTGGCCGACCCGTACGGCTATGCCAAAAGACTCAAGGCGAAGAGCGGCAGGAAGATCGTCGGCACCTTCTGCACTTATGCACCCGAGGAGATCCTCTTCGCCGCCGGCGCCCACCCGATCCGCCTGTTCGGCACAGGGGAGAAGATCCATCTGGCCGAGGCCCATCTGCAGTCCTACTGCTGTTCGCTGGTCCGGGGCGCCCTGGAGGACGCCCTGGGGGGGCGCCTTTCATTCCTCGACGGCGTCGTCTTTCCCCATACCTGCGACTCGATCCAGCGGCTCTCGGACATCTGGCGTCTCAATATAGGAGACGGCTTCCACCTGGATATGGTTTTGCCGGTCAAACTCACAACCCCGAGCGCCCGGCAGTATCTCGTCGATGTCTTGAACCGGTTCCGTGCTGAGTTGGGGGAAAAGCTCGGTACGGCGATCACCGACGACGCCCTCCGGGCGGCGATCGACCTCTATAATCGGATCAGGGGCACCCTGGCGCGGATCCATCATATGGCGGGGATCCGGCCGGGAATCCTCAGAGGGAGCGACCTCTACGCGCTCACGCGGGCGGCGATGATCATGGACCGCTTCCGACTGGCGCTGCTTTTGGAGGAGGTCTTCACGGAGCTGGAAGGGGCGCCGGCGGAGGGAAGCGGGGCAGGGCAGAAACGGATCATCCTCTCCGGCGGCGTCTGCAACCACCCCGACATCTATTCGGTCATCGAGGAGGCGGGAGGGACGGTGGTAGGGGACGATCTCTGCACCGGTTCCCGCTATTTCACCGGCCTCATCGATGAGGAGGCCGATTCCGTCACGGCGCTCGCCGGGCGGTTGCTGGAGCGGGTCGTCTGCCCGGCGAAACACGGGGGGCTGACAACCAGGGCGGACCATCTCGTCCGTCTCGCCCGGGAAAAACGGGCGCAGGGGGTGGTCTTCTTTCTCCTGAAGTTCTGCGATCCCCACGCCTTCGATTACCCTTATCTCAAGGAGGCCCTGGATCGGGAGGGGATCCCCAGCATCGTCATCGAGGTGGAGGACCGCCTCCCGGCCGACGGACAGCTTAGGACACGGTTTGAGGCATTTGTGGAGATGATCTGAAAAATAGGAAAAATAGGAAAAATAGGGACAGCTCCCTATTTTCCCCCTATTTTCCAACGCTCCGCTGCGGCGGCAGGGTGCCCGAAAAATCTTTAAATCACGCTGCATGAACCCTGTTTTCAAAGGGCTCCAGCGGAGTTAAGAATTGGGGAAAATTAGAAAAATCGGGAGCTGTCCCTGTTGCCTATAATGGAGAGAGGACAATGACGGAAAAAGACGAGGAGAAGGAAAAGCGAAAGATCAAGGCGGTCCCGCGGATGAAGGAGATCATGACGGCCTACTACATCGAAGCGAAGACCGCGGAGCAGACGGGGAAAAAGGTCGCCTGGATCACCAGCGGCGGTCCGGTGGAGCCCCTGATCGCGATGGACGTCATCCCCGTCTATCCGGAGAACCACGGGGCGATGATCGGGGCGGCCAAGATGGGCGTCGAAATGTGTGAAAAGGCCGAGGCGATGGGGTATTCGAGCGACCTGTGTTCCTATGCCCGCGGGGATATCGCCTGCGCGCCGATCAATGGCGGTCCGATCGGCGGCCTTCCCCGACCCGACATGCTCGTCTGCTGCAACAACATCTGCGGGACGGTCCTCAAGTGGTACGAGGTGCAGGCCCGGTTCTTCAACGTTCCGCTGTTCATCCTCGACACCCCTTTCTGCCATACGGAATTTTCGCAGGAGGCCAAGAGGTACGTCCGGAGCCAGATCACCGAATATATCGCCTTTTTGGAGAACGTCTGCAAAAAGAAGTTCGATTACGACCGGATGGCGGAGGTGGGGAGGCTCTCCCTCGAAGGCGAGAGACTCTGGCAGGCGGTCCTCGATACGGCGATGAACAAGCCGGCGCCGATGAGCGCCTTCGATGCCTTCTTCCACCTTGCCCTGATCGTCACACTCCGGGGGACCCAGCAGACCGTCGATTATTACAGGATGCTGCTGGCCGAGATGCAGGAGCGTGTTGCACAGGGGATCGGCGCCATCCCCAACGAAAAATACCGGCTCCTCTGGGATAACCTCCCCGTCTGGTTCAGGACGAGGTGGCTCTCCGAGAAGTTCGCCTCCCAGGACGCCTGCCTGGTCGCCGACACCTATACCTCGGCCTGGTGCTGCTCCCTGAAATACCTTCAGGAAGGTGATTTTCTGGATTCGATGGCCGAAGGCTACACCCGGATCTACCTCAACATCGGCGTGGACGAGATGGCCAGGCAGGTGATCGAGATGGTCGACAAGTACGACGTGGACGGCATCGTCATGCACTCCAACCGGAGCTGCAAGCCTTACTCCCTGGGACAGTACGACATCCAGCGGATCGTTCGGGAGAAGAAGGGCATCCCGACGGTGATGATCGAGGCGGATATGGTCGATGCGCGCAGCTTCTCCGAAAGCCAGATCGAAACCCGGATCGACGCTTTCATCGAGGTGCTCAAGGAGAAGAAGTGAAGAGGACATCCACCGTCAGCGTCTTGCCCTGCCTACGGATCTGCAGTGTCCCGTGCGAGCCCGGCTGTTTCTGCTGCACGGCGTAAATCAGGTCGAATGGATCCCTCAGAGGTTCGTCGTCAAGGCTGAGCAGCAAATCTCCAGGCTGCAGGCCGGCCCGTTCGGCACTGGAATCCGGCGCCACCTTCTTGACCACAAGGCCGTGGCCGGCGGGAGTCGGTTCGATCATCACGCCGAGACCGGTTCCCTTTTTCGGCAGATCCTCATAGGCAAGGTAAGCCAGGAAGTCGTAAGGTACCATGGGAAACTCGGGGACCTCGACGTTCATCAGCCTGTTGAGTTTGTCGGCCGGAATGTCGATCTCCCTGCCGCCGATCAGGAGATAAGAGGCGGGCAGGCGGCGGAAGACGCGGCGCGGGATCCCAAAGCCATGGCTCACATGGTTGCCGCCGGCGATCACCAGCAGGTGCATCTCCTTGCCGGCGGCGCTTTCCAGATAACGGACCGCCGACTCGGCCATGGTCTCGTCCCAGAGTGTCTGAACGCGGACGAAACCGTCGAGCTGCATCCCCTTGTGGCTGTGGTCGCCGAAGATGGCGGCCACCAGGCTGCGGTGGTAGGGATCATTCAAATCAAGCTCCGGCAGCCGGGCCTGCTCATCGATGCTCAGTTGCTCGGGCAGTTTGCCGCGGACAGCCCCCACCAGACTCTTCTCGGCATTGAGGGCGATGACAGGGATGCGCCGCTCGCGGGCAAAATGCAGCAGGTCCCTGTAGTAAGCGAAGTCCATACCCCAGTTTTCGAACCAGCGGGACTCCCTGAGGAAGGTCTTCTCGGTCAGTTCGCCGGCAACCCAGCGGTCGAGGACCGGCTGCTGGGGACGGGAAAACATCTCCATGCCGAGGGCCTGGCGGCCGGGATGGCGCCCGGCAAGGGCCTGCAGGAGCTGCAGCTCCAGGCGATGGGAAGCGGGATTGTCGTGTGTTTCGCCGAAATAGACGATCCGCGCGTCTCCGGCCAGGGTGAACATCTGCTCGGCACTGACAAGGGAGCCGGTCGGCAGATGGACGATCTGGCCGATCCGGGGCGGAGACGGGAGAGGATAGGGGGCTTGGGGGTTGCCCATGACTTGTATCTTCGCCGGGCCGCAGGCGGTCAGAATAAAAAGGCACAGGGTAACGGCCGGAAGAACAGGAGAAATGAAACGGATCATACCCCCCTCCAAAACGAAAGAATACAGAGACCTAAACCCCTGGGATAAACAGGAATCAGGACCGATTATCAACGGTAATGGATGCCATGTCGCCATCAAGAAGTACCAGAAGAAATACGAAAGTCAATATAAAGGTTGAGGTTCATCTTTTTTCTTGCCTCTCTGTGGAAAAAACCGTAATCATCAGTGCAGAAAATGACAATGCCTGCCGCCCCGGGGAACGGTTCCCCAGGGCGGAAAAGGAGAGAGGGAATATGACGATGGCAAGTACGGATATCACGTTGGAGGATCTGCTGGACCAGATGCCGATGCCCATACAATACGTGGATAAGCACGGATTCCTGCGGTACCTGAATAAAGCTGCCGCAGCGCGTCCGGCCAACGCTGAAAGAAAAGTGGGGGTCAACATCAGGGACTGCCATGCCCGTCCCGAAAGTCTCGAGAGGATCGAACGCCTGTTTGCAGACTTTGAACGAGGTCGCAAAGAGCCCCATTTCTACATCACTTCGACGGGTGACAAATCGATGAAAATTCCCATCTTTAATGCGGAGGGAGAGTTCATGGGTGTTCTTGCCTATTCACATCCGTTAGGTTTGCCGGATACGGACAGGACCTTTTGACGGATGGCTGGCCTTTGCCTCGATTGCAGCGCCTGCATTCGTGTCTGTCCGGCAGGGGCCATTCAGGAGCCGCCGTCCGGACGGCCTTATTCCATCAATCGATTTGCCTGCAGGGCTTATCGCCAGGCGGGGCTGGTCTGGGGATGGGGAGTCGGCATGAAAGTCTGTGATGAAGTGACCGGATGAAGAGAGAGGAGCAGAATTGATGAAGATCAATGTCGTGGAAGAGTTTATCGCCCTGGCTTCGTTGAACAGTCCGTCCCGAAGGGAGGCCCCGGTGGCCGCTTATCTTGTCAAACGGCTCAAGGAACTGGGCCGGGCGGCAACGGTCGATGAGTCGGCCCCCCTGACCGGCAGCGATACGGGCAACCTCATTGTCCGCGTGCCGGGAAACACGGCCGGACCCACCATTCTGCTCTGTGCCCACATGGATACCGTCGGCCCCACGGAGGGGATGACGCCGGTCATCCGCGACGGGATTATTTACAGCAACGGCGAGACCGTCCTCGGGGCGGACGACAAGGCCGGGATCGCGATCGTCCTTACCGTTCTCGCCGAGTTACTGGCCGGAGATGTTCCCCACGGCGGCATCGAGATCGTTTTCACCGTCCAGGAGGAGGTAGGGCTCGTCGGCGCCAAGCATCTGCAGGCCGATTTGCAGGCCGATTTCGGCTATATCCTGGACAGCAGCGAAGAGGTGGGCAGCATCATCAATCAGGCGCCGTCCCAAGTGAGTCTGGATTTCGTTCTGGAAGGGAAGGCGGCCCATGCGGGGGTCTGCCCCGAAAAGGGGATCAACGCCATCGTTGCGGCAGCCTCGGCTATCGCGCGTCTGCGCACCGGCCGCATCGACGCTCAGACCACTTCGAACGTCGGACTCTTCAACGGGGGGAAGGCCAGGAACATCGTTCCCGACCGGGCGGAGGTCGCCATCGAGGTCCGGAGCACCGAGAAGATAAAGCTGGAGCGGGAAGTCGAGGCGGTCCTCACCGCCTTTAACGAGGCGGCGGCGGCCTCCGGCGCCCGGCTCACCGTCCGGCGGGATGAGCCTTTCGAGACCTTCCTTATACCGGAGGCGCATCCGGTCATTGCCAACGCCTTTCGTGCAGGGCGTTCCATCGGTATAAAGCCCTGCCTCAGAACGACCGGCGGAGGGATGGATGCCAACGTCTTCAACTCATGCGGCCTCCCCTGCGTGGGTCTCGGTATCGGCGTCGCGGATCCCCATACGCCTCAGGAGCACATCTCCATGGCCGTGCTGGAGGCGGGCGTCCGGTTCATCAAGGCCCTGATCGGGGAAGCGGTCGCCGCGGCCTGACGCACAGGGCGGGTTCTATTTTGGGAGACGGGCGATGTCGTTCAACAGCCACCCGGCCAGAATGGATTCCCCTTGTCGTTTGGTGAATCCGTAAGTGAGCGGGAAGGTTTTGTCCCTGACGTGTCTCCCTATTTTTTTGCATCTTCTCCGGTGGCGATCCGATCGTATTGGATTTCCAGATCCATCAGGGATTCGGATTCCACGATCGATTGCCGCTCCTGCCATGTGCAGATCATGGTTTGCGTCCTTTTCTGGGCACCGTCTTCTTTCAATGCCGCCATGGCCTGCCCCACTGCCTTGATGGCGGACCGGAGCGCCGTGTTGGCGCAGAGCATGATTTTGAAACCCATCTGATCCAGTTCGACGGTCGAAAAGAGAGGCGTCTTTCCCCCCTCCACGAGATTGAGGAGCATGGGCTTTCCCTTGAAGGCATCCGCGACGGCATGCACCTCCTCGACGGTCTGCGGCGCTTCGACGAAACCGATGTCGGCGCCCGCCTCAAAGTAGCGGTGCACCCGCTCGATGGCCGCTTCCAGTCCTTCACTCGCCCGGGCGTCGGTCCGGGCAATGATCAGGAATCGCTTATCCTGCCTTGCATCGAGAGCGGCGCTCAGACGGCCGATCATCTCCCCGACCGCCACCATCCGCTTTCCCCGAAAATGGCCGCACCGCTTGGGAAACATCTGGTCTTCCAGTGTGATTGCCGCCGCACCCGCCTGCTCCAGCTCCCGGATGGTTCGCCGGACGTTCAAATAGCCGCCGAATCCCGTATCCGCATCCACGATCAGGGGAGCTTTTGTGACCTCGCAGATGGGCTTGATCGTCCGCAGCAGTTCGTCGACGGTCAGCAGTCCCACGTCTCCCAGGCCCAGATGGGCGTTGGAGATCCCGGCTCCCGTAGCAAAGATCGCCTCAAAACCGGCACGTTCCGCGATCCGGGCGGTCAGGGCGTCATACACGCCCGGCACCAGGATCACTCCCGGGCGCTTGATGAGATCAGTCAGTATTTGTCTCTTGTCCATTCAATACCTCCGCAACTTTATATGAAAATCTCTTACCCCTCCTTGTCATCAGCGACCCTGCCTTTTTTACGCGTCACGATATCGACGGCAACAACGGCCGCGGTCAAGAGGAGGAAAAAGAGGCTGATCGGCTTTGTCAGGAAGATCAGCACGCCGTTCGAGGATATCATGAGGGCCTGGCGCAGGGACTGTTCCAACCTTTCGCCCAGGACCATGCCCAGCACCATGGCGACCGGAGTGAATCCGGACCAGCGCATGAAAAAACCCAGGACACCAAACAACAGGACCATGATAACGTCCGTCAGGCTCGTGTTGATGGAATAGGCGCCGACCGAAGCAAAAACGAGAATGATCGGCATGAGAAACCTCAGGGGAATATCCAGAATCCGTATGAATATCCCCACAGCCGGCAGATTCATCACTACCAGGATGATATTGGCGATGTAAAGAGAGGAGATGACCGTCCACATCAGAGGCGCCTGATCGATCATCATTTGCGGTCCCGGTTTCAACCCGTACATCGTCAGCACGGTCAGCAGCACGGCAGTCGTTCCGGAATGGGGGATTCCGAGCGTCAGCAGGGGGATCAGGGCGCCGCCCGTGGAGGAGTTGTTGGCGGATTCACAGGCGGTGATCCCCTCCAAGGCCCCCTTTCCGAACCTCTCCGGATTTTTTGAAAGGCGCTTTTCGAAGCTGTAAGCCAGAAAGGAACCCAGAACGGAGCCGGCCGCCAGGAGGCCCGTCAGGAAACCGGTCAGTGAGCCGCGGAAAATGGGCCCCCAGTTGGAACGCCATTCCGCCCGATTGGGGATCCAGCGGCCGGCGCCGATCCGCTCGATGGCGCCGGCCGTTTTCCCGTAGGCGGACACGACATAC
>JAKAFS010000113.1 GCA_021817825.1 Deltaproteobacteria bacterium
GCGGCGAGCGCCACCGCGATCTCCAACCGGCGCTGCTCCCCGTGAGAAAGGTATCCTGCCAGTTCGTGGACCTTTTCCCCGAGGTCGAACTGCTCTATCAGTTCGTCGACCCTTTCCCTCGCCCGCGCGCTGCAGCGGACCGGAAGGAGGGATTTCGTCGAGGATTCCAGCGCCTGCGCGGCGAGCCTGAGATTCTCGTAGACCGGCAGTTCGAAGAACAGGTTTGTGATCTGGAAAGAGCGCGAAATCCCCGCCCGAATCAACTTGTACGGCGCCCAGCCCGTCACGTCCGCCCCTTCGAACAGTACCGTGCCCGCGGAAGGCCGGATGCCGCCGCTGACCAGGTTGAACAAGGTGCTCTTGCCCGCGCCGTTGGGGCCAATGATCGAGGTGATCTTTCCCCGCTCCGCGGAAAAGCACATTCCGCACACGGCGGTCAGGGCGCCGAAGGATACCGTCAGGTCGCGGACCTCGAGCACGGGAAGCTCGCCTCCGGTCACGGGTTCTCCCTCCTTCCTGCGAGCCACTTTTCAACGAGGGGGGACAAGTACCCCATCAGCCCCTTGGGGAACGCGATGACCGAAAGCATGAACAGGACGCCGATCACGATCTGATAATGGCCCGTGTAGGTGCCGATGGCCGACTTCAGGCCGGTGAGGATGACACTTCCGTAGATCGCCCCGATCAGCGTGCCGAGCCCCCCGATGACGACGGTGATGACGGCGTCGCCGGAAACGGCGAAGTACATGAGCTCCGGCGAAACGAACCCCCGCAGCATCGGGTACAGGGCGCCGGAAAAAGCGGCCATGTCCGCTGCCAGGACGTACGCCAGCATCTTGTAGAGTTGCGGGTTGTACCCGAGGAACGGGACACGACACTCGTTGTTCCGTACCGCCCCGAGGGTCCGCCCGAAAGGGGTTCGCAGCAAATACGCGATGCAGAAATACAGCCCCATCGTCATCGCGAGAACCGTCAGGAAGAAGGCCGGCGCCTGCGCGGTGTCCACCTTGAAAAGCAGGAAGTTCGCCTGGATGACCGGGATTCCCATTATGCCGTCCGAGGCGCCCAATTCCCGGGTGTTGTAGACGATCTTCGAGACCACCTGGGCCATGCCGAACGTGATGAGCGCGAAATAAACCCCGCGGGCGCGGATCGCGATGAACCCCCCGACGATGCCCACCGCCGTGGAGACGAGCAATGTCACGGCCATCGCCGTCCAGAACGAGGGGCCCACGTGCTTGAGGACGAGTGCGGAGGTGTACGCGCCCAGGCCGAAGAACAGCGCCTGGCCGAGCGAAAGCAACCCCGTGAATCCCAGCAGAAGATCCACGCTCATGGCCAGGCCGGAATAGATCAGCGCCTCGGTGGCGAGCCGGAAGTAGAAGGTGTCCCCGGAGGGCGCCGCGACGAGGGTGAACGCCAGCGCCAGGCCGATGAACAGGAAGGCGAATACCTGCCAGGCGTTGTGCGCGATGTGGTCGCGCCTCCTCACGGCCTGGAGAATGGAAAGGGGAGGATTAAGCGTGTCCAAGCTTCCCCCCGAGGATCCCCTGCGGACGCACCATCAATACCAGCACCATGATCGCGAAGACCAGCGGGTCTGCCCAGACTGGGGAGATGTAAAGGCTGGAAATCGCCTGGACCTGGGTGAGAAGGAGTCCTGCGAACACGACGCCCTTGATGTTGCCCAACCCGCCGACAATCACCACCGCGAACGCCATCAGGATGAAATCCTTCCCCATGGTGGGGAAAACCGAGTAGATGGGAGCCAGCAACACCCCGGACAGCCCCGCGAGGGCGACCCCGAATGCGAAGGTGGCCGAATAGACCTTCCCCACCGGCACCCCCAGAGATGAAGCCATGTGCTTGTCAAACGCCGCCGCCCGCACCATCGAGCCGTACCGGGTGCGGTGAACCACCAACCAAACAGCCGCGATGGTGACCGTACCGAAGACCATCAGGAAGAGTCGATAGCTGGGGAAGAAGTTTCCGAACAGTTCGGTCCCCCCGGAGATCGGCGTTTCCGGCCTGATCGTGTTCGGCCCATAGGCGAGTTTGAACATGTCTTCCATGATGATGGCCAGACCGAAGGTCAGCAGGAGGGTCAGCATGTGACGGTCCTTCTGATGGAATACGCGTTGGATCAGGAGCCGGTCGGAGCCGTAGCCCAGGGGAAGCAGGACCAGGGGAACCGCGATCAGCAGCAGCCAAAAGCCGACTCCGTGGGATGCGAGGGTGATTCCGAGGTAAGCGCCCAGCGCATAGAACTCGCCATGGGCCATGTTGATGACGTCCAGCAGGCCGAAGATGATCGTAAGCCCGAGGGCCATCAGGATGACCGCCACCCCTATGGTCAGGCCGTTGAAGACCTGCGGCATGAATACGAACTGGATGTAGTCTACTGCCCCGCCCATGAGCGTTCCCCGTCGCGCGCGGACAGGGACCGGCAGCCGGAATCCGCCGGTCCCGCCGCACCGTGAATGTTTCCGGAAGCGTTAAAGCCGACCGCTCAGAACCGTTGGCAGGTATCGGGGCCGATCGCCGTGTTGCCCCGCACCTTGCCGATGATCTTGAACTTCCCGTCCACCACCTTGACTGCGTACATGTCCTGGATCGCCTGGTGATCGCCCGCCCGCATCTCCTTCATGCCCTGCGGCGTCGACCACTTGATCCCGCGCATCGCCGTCCGGACCTTTTCCGTGTCGGTGGATTTCGCCTTCTCCACGGCGGCCTTGTAGAAGTACAGCAATCCGTACGAATCGGCCCCGTAGAGGTCGGGGTCGGCCTTGTGCATGCCCCGGAACGCCGCGACGAACTTCCGGTTCTCCGACGTGTCGATCTCCGGGGAATAGCCGACTCCCGTCACGTACCCGTCCGCGACCTTGCCGATGGCTCCGATATTCTGCGAGGTAACCGTGCCCGACGCCCCAACAACGGTCAGGTGCTGCCGGATTCCGTACTCGGCCATCTGGGTGAACAGGCGAACCGTGTCGTTCCCCGCGACCGACGTGTACAGGACCGACGCGTGCGCGGCGCGGATCTGTCCGAAGAAGGGGGAATAATCCTTGTTTCCCAGCGGGGCGAACACCTCTCCCGTGCTCTTCGCTCCCTTCTTCTCGGCAGCGCTCTTGAAGGCGGCAACCGTGCTGCGGCCCATCTCGTAATCGGGCCCCAGGTAGAACACGTGCGCGCCGGGCTTCTCCTTGGCCAGCCACTCGGCAAGAGCCGCGGACTGCATCCCTGCCTTGGCGTTGACCCGGAAAACGTTCGGCGAGCACTTCTCGCCGGTGATCGCGTCGGAGAACGACACGGTCGTCGCGATCAGCTTGTTGTTCCTCTCTGCGAGCTGCCCGACTGCCAGCGTCGAGGCGGAGTTCACCGTCCCGGTCAGGAAATCGACTTTCGACACCTGGAAAAGCTTCTCGGCCTTCTGCGTTGCCACCAGGGGGTTCGCCTCTTCATCCTCGTAGAGCAAATCCACCTTGCGACCGATAATCCCGCCGGAGGCGTTGATCTCCTTGGCGGCCAATTCCAGTCCCCATTTCACCTGTTGGCCAATACCGGTGTACGTACCCGTCAGGGGGGTGACCACTCCGATCTTGATCGGCTCCGAGGCGTCCCCGTACGCGGCGAAGCATGCCAAGGCCGCAAACGTCAGGCAAAACGTTTTCCAGCAACGGTTTCTCATTTTTTTTCCTCCTCCATCGGGATATACGAACCGAACTCCATATCTTTGAAACGCATTCACCCCGCGGCACCCGATAGCGGAATGCCACGCTGGCGCAACCATTTCGGCAACAGCTCTTCGTCGACTCTCCGGGCAACGGTTGGAGCTTTCTGCAGGAGAAATTCGGCCAGAGGCTCGCTGAGGTTGATGCCGCCCATCGCACCGTCGAAGATCAGGACCTTCTCAGTGCCCGTCGTTTTTTTCGCGAACTCCATGGCGGATTCCATGGATTCCGCTACGACTGCGTGCTTCATGTAATTGAGGTTCTGCGGATCCCTGCGGAACAGATCGGCCTGCTCCTGCCCGACCATCACCGTGGGGATGTGTTCGCTGAAGAATGCGCTGGGGTACCCCGTCCAGGCGTAGTTGTGTACGCACATGCGGATGGCGGGATTGAGGGGGGGGATGTCCTCCAGGAGCGGCTTTCCCCGCTTTCCATAGAACGCTTCCGTGTACCAGGTGTAGGCCGGCAACGGCAATTCAAGGTCGTAGAGGTCCGTGTTGGCGCCGGCGAAGTTTGCGTAGATGACGCCGGCCGCGAACACGTACACGACCGGGCAAGGGAAATCCAGGGCCACGATGCACTCGTCGATCTCGCCGAAGAGGGTCATCATCTTTCCGTACAGGGTGCAGCCGAGCCGGGTAACCCGGTCGTTCAGGGCGTAAAGATCGTTGTCGGCGTCGACGCCGACGATGCCGTTCGGCGCCACCGTCAGGAAGGAGGCGAAGGCGAACTTCTTCTGCACGAACGGGGAGTCGAAGATCGCCCTGGCTGTGAAGTTGGCGGCCCTCGGCCCCAGGTTCTGATGGTAGGTCGAGCGGGTTTCGATGCGGGCGTACGACATCCCGAAGGGCTTCACGGCCCGGTCTACCTGGCGGTGGAAGTGGACCTCGCGGACGTCGCTGTTGTGGGCATGGACGATCCAGTCGGCATCGTAGACCTTCCGTATCCCGTAGAGGGTTCCCAACTCGGTCGCGATCGGGAATCCTTCATCGATCGGCGCGACGCCGATCGCTTTTCCCTGAAAATACCGGTCCAGTCCGTAGCGCCGAATGTACTCTTCCGTTTCCCGGAACCGGAGCCCGACCCCCGCGCGCAGCCGGATGTCCCTGCAGCCGGTCCGCTGCTCGATGACGTCGCGAAGGGTCTTGAGCATTTCCGTGTACGGTTCCCCTCCCAGCAGGGTGAAGCCGTGATGCGAGGCCAGGATGTTCACCGAGTGTTCCGGCCGGATCTTCGTCATGTCGACCTTCTCCACCGCTTCCAGGGTCGCCCGGCGGACCCCGGCCACTCCCCCGGCGCCGGGGAAGATCACCTGCGGAAGATCGGGGAAAAGATCCGAAAGCGCAACCGACGTCATTCCCGGCAGTTCGCATACCCGCTTTCCGACCAGCGCGGGGTCCACACCGTACTGGGAACTCCGGGGGGAGATCGGAGGGATCACGGGGCGCATCAGGATTCCCTCCTTCCTTGCAGCGGGGCAATTGTCACCCTGTCGAGGAGCTCTATATCCTCGTCGAAATAGAAGCCCCGGCTTGCGTACTTTTTCTTCGTCGCCTCGGGGATCTCCCACGCGGTCACGGTGCGGCCGTACCATTGCCATCCCCCCTTCGGCGGAACGGGCTGGATTCCTGCCGCCTCCAGCAGACGGAGGATCGGTTCGATGCACTCCACCTTGCACCCCGTGCGCACTCCGGTGACCAGGGAGATCCGCTCCGGCGTGTCGGCTCCCTTGAGAATGGCGGCGGCGACCTCCTCCGCTCGGGTGGCCGAGCAGTAACAGACCAGTTGCTCGGGGTTGAACCTCGCCTTGGCGCACAGGCGGGCCACTCGTTCGTACTCCACGGAATCGATGTCGACCCCGACGACGAAGGGGTGCGCCCGCTTCACCATGGCGATGGCGTATTCCGGGCACCGCTGTTCGCAGGCATAGCAACTGCGGCAATCCTTCTCGTCGACGACCGCCACTTTGTTCACAACCTTGATGGCCAGGACGGGGCAGACCCGCTCGCACGTCTTGCAGCCCGTGCATTTCGCGACATCAACGACCGCCAGCATGTTGACGATTTTCATGGCACCCTCATCCTTTGGCTTGCAACATTCTGTAGGCCACGTCGATGATCATGTCTTCCTGGCCTCCCACCATTCGCCGCTTCCCGAGTTCAACGAGGATTTTCCGGGGATCCAGGCCGAACTTTTCCGCAGAGCGATAGGTGTGAAGCAGGAAGCTCGAGTACACGCCGGCATACCCGAGCATAAGCGCGGCGTTATTGATGACCTGCGGCCGATGCATCATGGGCTCGACGATCCCCTCGGCGACGTCCATGATCCCGAAGAAGTCGATGCCGGTGCGGTACCCCAGCTTGTCGAGGACCCCCGCCAGGACTTCCGTCTGGGCGTTTCCGGCACCGGCCCCCAACCCGCGGCACGTTCCGTCCAGGAAACCGGCTCCGACCTGGGCTGCCGCCAGGGAATTGGCCACCGCCAGTGTCATGTTGTTGTGGGCATGGAAGCCTACGGGAATGTTCACCGCCTCCACAACCGCCCCGACGCGGGCTTTCACGTCATCCGGCAGCATCGCCCCGGCGGAATCGGCCACGTAGACAACATCGGCGCCGTACGATTCGAACAACCTCGCCTGCTCCACCACCTTTTCAGGGGGGACCATATGGCTCATCATCAGGAATCCGAACGCCTCCATGCCCATCTTCTTCGCCAGGCCGATGTGCTGCTGGCCGATGTCGGCCTCCGTGACGTGGATGGCCACGCGCACGGCTTTCACGCCCAATCCGGCGGCCATTTCGAGGTCCTTCTTCGTACCGATCCCAGGCAGGAGGAGAACCGTGAGCTTTCCTTTCCTTATCACCGGCGCAGCCGCCCGAAGCATTTCGTCGTCGGTAAGCTTCGACCATCCGAAGTTGCAGGAGGCGCCTCCGAGCCCGTCCCCGTGGGCGACCTCGATGTACTCCACCCCCGCCGCGTCCAGCCCCCCGGCGACCGCGGCGATCTGCTCCGCGTCAAACTGATGGCTGACGGCGTGACTGCCGTCCCGAAGGGTCGAATCGACGATCCGTATGGATTTTCCCCCGCTCATTGGGTCACACCCTTTACCAGGAGCTTGTCGGCCAGTTTCTCGGCGACCGCCACGGACGCCGCCGTGATGATGTCCAGGTTCCCGGAATACTTCGGCAGGAAATCCCCGGCCCCCTCGACCTCGATGATGGTCGTGACTCTCGTTCCGTCGACCATCGGGGGGACGCGCAGGCGGTAGCCGGGCACGTACGCCTGGACTTCCCGGACCATCCTTTCCACGGAATCCCGGATCGCCGCTTCGTCGGGGATTTCCACGTCGACGTAGACGGTGTTGGTCATGATGATGGGAGGGTCCGCCGGGTTGAGGACGATGATCGCCTTCCCCTTCCTTGCGCCCCCGACCTTGCAGATGGCCCTCGCCGTCGTCCGGGTGAACTCGTCGATATTCTGGCGGGTGCCGGGACCAGCGCTCTTGCTGGAGATCGCCGAAACCATCTCCGCATAGCGGGCGACCGCGACCCGATGGATGGCATGAACGATGGGGACTGTCGCCTGTCCGCCGCAGGTCACCATGTTCAGGTTGGGCTCGCCGCAGAGCTCTCCGAGGTTGACGGACGGAACGACGTACGGGCCCACCGCCGCCGGGGTGAGATCGATGACGATCTTTCCCGCGGCGCGCAGCAACGGAGCGTGCCGCAGGTGGTATTTCGCCCCGGTCGCGTCGAAAACCAGCCGGATGCTCCCGTCCTCCAGGATCGGCCGAAGGTCGCCGAGCGTGGTCCGGATCCCGAGGTCCCTTGCCCTCCGGATTCCCTCCGATTCCTCGATCCCCGCCATCACGTCCATTCTCAGGCGTGGGCTGCGCAGAACCTTGTACATCAGGTCCGTGCCGATGTTTCCGGGCCCGATAATCGCAACGCCCCCTCGTT
>JAKAFS010000042.1 GCA_021817825.1 Deltaproteobacteria bacterium
ATCTCCAGCCCGCTGCCCCGGCCAATGGCGCCTGCGCCGTCTCGGTCGCCAGGTAGCCCGTGACCCCCACATTGTCCGTGGCCGTGAAGGTCGTGATCGGGACCGTCAGGGAGGCGGCGGTCGCCGGAATCACGAAGGCCGTCACCGTCGGCGCCGTCGCATCGGCGGGAAAGCTGGTTGCATCGCCCGGGAACGTCCGGGCGTTGATCTCGACAATGTTCGTGAAGCCGTCGCCGTCGGAATCGAGCGCTTCTATTGCCGTAAAGCTGTAATTGGCACCGGCGTAGGCGTTCCCATAGGAATTGACATTGCCGCCGTTGTTTCCGCCGCCCGCCGGATGGCAAAGAGCGCAGGTGTTGAGCGCCGTGCCCGCTGTTCCATATTGGGTATTGAAAGCGGCCAGATAGGGATTGCTCGCAACGGCCAGACCACCCATCGCGACGATCAGAAGCAGCGCCGATAGTGTTTTCCATGTCGTCTTTTTCATCTCTTTTTCCCTTCCTCTTAGGGCTCTGCCGGGCAAACGGGCTTCGCGGCAGAGGTATCCCTTCCGTCTAAAAGCGATAGCTCATCTGGATAAATCCGATATCCGCCCGGTACGAGGAATCGCGGTAGGCGCCGGTAAGATAATTAGGGGTTCCCCCCGACAGCGGCGTGTAGAGATATTCGTCGTACTGGGCATCGCTGTAATCGAATTTCTCATGGGCGTATCCCACGGTCACGGAAAGCTCCCGCATCGGCTGGTAGGTCAGCTTGGCGACATAGGAGGTCAGGGTGTAACTGTCCCAGTTTCCGATGTCCACATTGTCCTGGGTTCTTCCGGCCGGCAAGCCGGACAGATAAGAGAAGTCAGCGGACCCATCCGATTTTATGCGGCTGTAGGCAAGGTTCAGCGTCCATTGCTTCGGAACGATGTACACCTCCGTACCGGCCCCGTAGGCATAGTTGTAATTGACTTGGGTCACGGTCCAGTTGCTCGGAATCGACGTCTGCCGCTGCGTCTGACTGAGCAGGGCCCTCTGGTAATCGTAGTTGCCGAAGAGTTTCACCCGCTTCAGGAGCAGGTAATCGACATAGAGGTTCAATTCGTTATCCGATTGTTCATCCATCCCCAGGATGGCTTCCGTATAGCTGGCCCTGGACATCTTGACCCCTGCCGATATATTGAGATCCGCCAGCGGGGTCAGGTCGACGCCGGCCTTCCAGGTGTCCTTCTTCTGGCTGGCCGCATCAAAGCGCCGGACCCATGTATCGGGATTGGCGGCATCCACGGCCCGGTCGATATCGCCGGTCCGGTCCAGCCTTTCATATCCCAACCGGGCCGTCAGCGTATCGAGGCCGTTCCACCGCAACTCCGTGGCATAGAGGTTGTCTCTGGTCCGGGTGCTGTCTATCCGGCTGCGGTGGGTGTCCACGTAGGCCAACGAGCCGCTCAGATAAAAATGCATGGGCAGTTTGAACCCGAGCTCGGTCCCATAGCGGTTCTTGCGGTCATCGAAGAGCGTGTTGGTGAAGACGGCGGGGACAAGGCTGGGATCCGTCGTCGTGATCCGGTCGGACTTGTTTTTTCGATTGTAAGAGCTGAAAGAAATCTGGGCATCCAGGAAATTCAGCGGGCTGGACTTCAAAACGAATGCGGCGTTGTCATTCTGGACCTTTCCATTGAAGACGCTGCTCGTCAGGGCGATCGGCTGCACACCGAGGTTGGTCAAATAAGAGGTCGACAGGTTGGCCGCCGACCGGGATGTCGAACTGGACAGGTTGAAATTGAAGCTGCTCTGGTAGGGCAGACGGATGGCCCCCTTCAGGTCAAGCTTCGAGCTGTTGTTGTCGGGGGCGATGGTGTACACGTCCGTTTGTGCCGCCATGACCGCATTGGTGGGATTCCGAAAATACAGGTTGTTGTTTCCATCCATAAATTGGCTGTAGAAATAGCTCAGGGAGACAAAGACGGGCTTCCCGGCATACCCTGCTTCCATCTGAAAGTTGTTCGTCGTTCTGTCCACGGGCATGGGAACCTCGATGGCGATATTGCCCGGGGAAAATCCGGCCACCCCCACCGGAAAGACGCCCCTGCTCTGCTCCTGGTTCGCCTTGGCGCTGAAGAAGAAAGGTTTCAGGAGATCCAGTTTGAAGCCCGCGCCGTAGGACTTGCGGGTCGTCGAATAATCGAAGGTGTTCCAGGTGTTGACATTGGTGGTCGGCGGGTGGGTCGGATAGGTCAGACGGTTGGACCCGATGCCGTTGTAAATCGATTGGGCGTCATTGGTCAGATGGTGGGGAAGCTCGTTGAAATGGGCATCGATCCGGTAACTCCCCCATTTTCCGCCATCGACCTCATAGCGCTGGGTATCGTAGCCGATATCGGCAGCCTCGGCGTCCAGGTGATAGCCCTCCTGGCGATACCGGGCGTCGAACCCCACAGAGAGCCCCTCCTGGCGGTCCCGGTACTCGTTGAATTTTGCTTCGTTGCCCCCCACCTGCGACACGATCCCGGTGGCGTAAACGGTCACGTCCAGAGGTTTCACGGCGGCTTTTTCCTCGGCAGCGGGAGCATTCACCGAAAATATCAACGTAAGCAGCAAAGCGCAGGTTATTTTTTTCATGATTTTTACCCCCTATCTGACGTTGAATTTCCCTCGTGTGGATGGGCCGTTGTTTCCATGGATATTCGAATGACAGTTCAAACAGGAGTGGGCGAACATCCGGTTGGAAGGCTGCGGCCCGCTGAAGGTGTCGAAGCGGGTGTAGGCGTTGGACGGGTGACCGGCCGTGTTGTGGCAGCTCTGGCAGAGCATGGGAACCCTGTTGGTGAGCAGCTTCGAGTGGTTGCTGCCGTGGGGCGCATGGCAGGAGAGGCAGTTCTCCTCCACGGGCGGATGAGCCCACATAAAGGGCCCCCGCTTTTCGGCATGGCATTGATAGCAGAGTTCATTGGTGGAAGTGCCCTTGATCATCTTGGCGGAGAATCCGCCGTGCGGATCGTGGCAACTGGTGCACTTCATCCCCTTTTCCTTGATGGGGTGGTGGGACTGCTTGCCCGTCTGGACGGCGATATCCCGATGGCAGGTGTTGCACAGTTCCGGCTCCCTGGTTTTGAGGTTTTTCTTCGTTGTCGAATGGGCGGTATGGCAGGAATCACAGGAGACGCCGGCCCGCTCGTGTTTCCCGAGATCCCAGAAGGCCGTTGCGGACTCCTCGTGGCAGGCGAGGCATCGGGCCGATTTCACCCGGGCATCTTTTGTCTTCTTCCCGAAGGCGATGATGCTGCCCTTTTCGCTGGGTTTCTTCACATGGTCGCCGCCGGCGCCGTGGCAGCTTTCGCAGCCGTTCTTGTTCGCCGGTGAGTTAGGAACGGCTTTTTGACCGTGGAGGGAGGGCAGGTAGCTGTCATAGTATCCTGTGTGGCAGCCTTTGCACATCGCAGCGCCTACCAGGGGCTCGCTTCCCCATGCCGACGTCGCCGTGAAACAGCCCCAGAGGAGCAAGAAAGGAATGAAGCCCTGAAATGCCATGCGTTTTTTCATTCTACCCCCCCTTTTCTTAAAGGCCTGCCCGGAAGAATGGTTATTCCACTCTATCGACCAATCCCATTAAAAGCCGAGAAGCCCATGACATACGACATAGCGATTCTTTTTTAGCAAGCTACGCCCCCTACCGCAGGCAGTAAATCAGAATTGATTGGGGGCTTAATGATACGTAAAACCTACCGTGAGCCCTCAAGCGGATTGAACGTGCAAAGATCCTCGGGCCCGTTGCCTCATTAATAGATGTGACCGAAGGGGAGAGATGTTGGATACGTAGGACGTATAAATGACGTGACCGTGACTCACGGTTCTTGTTGATAGAGAAAGGCGCGCGCCTACGGCCGATGACGCGCGCTTCCCTCTTTAGGACCTAACAGGGTGTTGAAAAACACCTTCTGTTGAAGGCTGTTCAAAAACGGTTAGAGGCAAGGCGCGCAAAACCTGAGGAATGAGGCGCACTTTAGGTACGCCGTATGCCTTCCCCCGCGAAAGCGGGGGAAGGTCGCAGCGCAACGCAGCAGGTGAGCGTTTTCCAACAGCCTGCTAAAAGCGATGGCGATCCGCCTCCTGAGGTTCCCTAGGGAGCGGTCGACTCACAGCGTTTGGGAATGACCTTTCCGTTTTTTTCTTCATAGACCTGAACGGCAGAGGCCTGGTTGGAAATATTCCCGTTCACCAATAAAAACACATTGTTTTCGATGCAGAAGGAACTGACCGAAGTCGTGCCCTCACCGGAATAGCTCCGGAAGAGTTTCTTTTCCCGGGAGAGGTCCTTCGATTCCTGAATGGCCTGAAGGGGCGACGCCGCCCCAAAAGCGATCGCAAGCCCCAAAGCCCACATCAATACTCTGTTCATCCTGTGCTCCTTTCGTCACCGTTAAAAACTCGACGAAAGGTTAGCAACAACCTTGCCACCGACAGCCATATATATAAATAATTGTATTCATTATATATTCATAAGAAAGGCACGCCGGAACGCTTCCACGCCGAAGCGCTTTTCCTACAGCATACGAGAAGGCCGGAGCCTTGAATGCGATCTAACCATCTTGAATAATGAGCTTAATGGCTAAAAGGATTTCCCTTCACAGGGGTGGAGGATTTAAACGTCGGGTGGACGGGGAAGCCATTTTGTGAGGATGGCATTGATATCTTCGGGCCCGAAGGGTTTGCTCTGATAGTCGTCCATCCCCGCCGCCAGACAGTCCTCTCGATCACCTGCCAGCGCATGGGCTGTCAGGGCCACGATCGGGACATGGGAAGAGGGCTTGTCGGCGGCTTCCCGCTGCCGGATCAGCCGTGTCGCTTGATAACCGTCCATCACGGGCATCTGGCAATCCATCAGGATGAGATCGAAGTGCGCCCTGGAAAAGGCGTCCAGGGCTTCCCGGCCGTTCTCCACCCAATCGATCCGACAACCGAAATACTCGAGCATGGCCAAGGTCATCACCCGGTTCAAGGCATTGTCCTCAACCAGCAGAATCCGGCAGTGCGAATAACGTCCCCGGTTTTTCTCCACTTCGGGAGAGACGATCCCGGCGCTTGTTGCCTTTGCCAGGGACGCGGATCGTTGCCAGAGCGACAGCAGCACGTTGTAAAGCTGAGATTGCTTGATCGGTTTTCTTAAGATCGCCCGAATTTCAAGCCCGTTACCGGTTTCCGCAGATGGCGGTCCGGAGGTCAGGAGGATGAGCTCCGTACCGGCGATGCGTTCATCGGCTTGGATGGCACGGACCAGGTCCATCACCGCCATTCCCGGGATCTCGGTATCGACGATGGCCGCCAGGTAGCCCTGTGGCGATCCCGCCTCTTTACGGAGCGTTTCCAGCGCCTGGGCAGCGTTATCGACGCTGCCGTAACCGATTCCCCATCCCGCGAGCTGCCGGCACAGACTCGTCTTTCCCGCCGTGCTCGCAGCCACCACCAGGATCCGGAGCCCCCGAAGCAGCATCGAGGGAGGTATTGTGGAGGCGAGGGTGGAATTCTGGCGAGTCAGCCGGGCAGTGAATCGGAACCGGGATCCGGCATCAGGAGCACTTTGGACGGTGAGTTGCCCTCCCATCATCTCCACCAGTTGACGGGAGATGGTCAGCCCCAGGCCGGACCCGCCGTACTTCCTCGCCATGGAACCGTCTCCCTGGGAAAAGGCCTGGAAGATCTGCGGGAGCTGTTCCGGAGGAATTCCGATCCCCGTATCCTGGACCTCAAAGAGGAGCAGAAGCGATTTTCTATCCTCCTCCTCGATGGAAACATGCACCGTCACCGTTCCTTGGTCGGTAAACTTGAGCGCGTTTCCGATCAGATTGACGAGGATCTGCCGGAGGCGCAGCGGATCTCCGCGGAGGGCCGAGGGAACGGCGGTATCGATGTCGCAAACCAGTTCGATTCCCTTGTCCTGCGCCTGCCCGCTGAAGAGCTCGCAGACCTCTTCAAAAAGCAGGTGGAGATCGAGGTCAGTTTGCACCATCTCCAAGTTGCCCGTCTCCACCTTGGCCATGTCCAGGATATTGCCGATGAGCGCCAAAAGGTGATGTCCGCCTTGAAGCACCTTGGCAAGGTATTCCTCCTGGATGGGGCTGATCTCGCCAACCCGACGGGTGGCCAGGAGTTCCGTAAAACCGATGATGGCATTCAGCGGCGTGCGCAGCTCGTGGCTCATATTCGCCAGGAACTGGGACTTGACCAGGTTCGCCTGCTCGGCCTCATGCTTGGCCACCAGGAGCTGTACCGTCTCTTCCTCCAGCAGCCGCTGTTTCTCCTTCGCCTCGGCCCGGTACCGTTCCCGGACCGTTTCGTACCCGTAGGCAAGGAGGGTCAGGACGCCCAATGAAGCCAGAAAACGCACGGCGAAGCCTGTCGCCAACGGGACAGTGCCGGTGAGTTCGCCTTGCAGGACGAACAGGACCGCTGCGGCGGCGACGAAGAAAATCATGTTGACGAGCATCCCGCCAAGAGGGCCCAGCAAAAAGAACACAATGACGGGGAAGAGATAGGACCAATAAAGCGTGTATCCCCAGGTGCCGCTCAGCAGGAGCAGGTAAAGCAAGAGGAGACCTGTCAGCCCGAGGTTAAGTTGGACCAAGACTTTGGCGCGCCGCTGTCGTTTAGCGAAGAAGAAGCTGAACACATAGCCGGTGGCGGTGATCCACTCGAGAATCCCTTTCCAGAGGAGACCTTGATGCAGATGCAGAAGGCCAAAAACGTAGAGGGTCGGTGCGGCGACGATGACGGAAAAGGCGGAGACCAGCCGCAGGGACCGCTCGTCCGCATCCAGGGAAGGCGGGATCATGATTCGGCCGACCGTTTCCAGCAGGCTTCCTGCCAAACTTCGTCGTAGGCTCATCGCAGGGCCTCATCAGACCGGGCATTGCCTGCCGGTCGCTACAGAAAGGATCGCGCTTCCCGTCCTTGGGAACCTCACCGATCCAGGCCCCCGCCGGAATCTCCCGGTTGGCAGGAACGCCCAAAACCCGGAGACATCCTGTCGCCGGACTGCGATGCACGGACAACTGATGGCCTGTCACGCCTGGCAGCCTTTGGTCAAGCCACTGAAAGCAGCAGGATGGGTTTCGGGCAGAGGGCGGTGGTGCCGGAGGTCCTCCTGATCAGATCCGCATCATGATTGCCATTCTACATGATTGATCCACCGGGAGCAAGCATTTCCGGGCACAGGAACCGCTTGCCGGATATACCCCCGTAACACCGAACGGCCTTTCGCGCATTTCCGGATTTTTTATTTGACAAATCCGGCAGAGAGGTTTATGTTTCCACCACGTATGAATTATTTATTTCGTTTGGGGTCGGAAGGGTAATGAAACAGGTTTTTGCAGAGATAATTTACGGGGGAATAATTATCGGGCCCACATAGGGGGCCTGATCGGGGAATAGTCTAAGCAAAATAAGACAAAAAACGACGAAATCCGTTATCAGGCGCAAGCCGGTAACGGATTTTTTATTTCCAGGGAGGTTCCGCCCCAACAGCAGGACCAAGCCGGAAATCAATCAGGAGAGGGATCATGAAAGCACAGCAGGTCTTCATCTACGACACGACGCTCAGAGACGGGACGCAGGGGGAAAAGATCAACTTCTCGGCGGAAGAGAAGCTGCGGATCGCCCAGCGCCTCGACGAGATGGGATTCCATTACGTCGAAGGGGGATGGCCCGGCTCCAACCCCAAGGACGCCCGCTTCTTTGAGATGGCCAAGGGACAGAGGTTCAAGAACGTCCGGCTGACCGCTTTCGGCAGCACGCGCAAGGCTGGCACCCGGCCCGAAAGCTGCCGGAACATCAGAGCCCTCCTCAAGGCCGAAACGCCGGTCGTCACCATTTTCGGAAAAAGCTGGGACCTCCACGCTACGGAGATCCTCGGGGTCACCTTGAAGGAAAATCTGACGATGATCCATGATTCCCTAATCTACCTGAAGGAGAAGGGCAAAGAGGTCATCTACGATGCGGAGCACTTCTTCGACGGCTACCGGAAAAACCAGTCCTATGCCTTAAAAACGATCAAGACGGCCTTCGACGCCGGAGCGGACTGGATCGTTCTTTGCGACACGAACGGGGGGACGCTGCCGCAGGACCTCACCGCAGCCGTGCAAAAGGTGGCGTCCCTGGTCCCCTTGGACCGCCTGGGCATCCACGTTCACAACGACTGCGGCCTGGCCACGGCCAACACCCTCGCGGCCGTCCAGGCGGGCGCAACCATGGTCCAAGGGACGATCAACGGCTACGGCGAACGGTGCGGGAACGCCAATCTCATCTCCGTCATCGCCAACCTCCAGCTCAAGATGAACCGGAGGTGTCTGACCGCAGCGGCCCTCGGACAGCTGACGAACCTCTCCTATTACGTCAGCGAGGTCGCCAACGTCCGGCCCGCCCCCTACCGGCCTTTCGTCGGGCAGAGCGCCTTCGCCCACAAAGGCGGGGTCCATGTCAGCGCCGTCGCCAAGAACCCCGAGGCCTACGAGCATATCCGCCCGGAGTTGGTGGGCAACTACCAGCGGATTTTGGTCTCCGACCTGGCCGGAAAGAGCAATATCGCCTCCAAGGCCAAAGAGTTCGGCATCGACGTCGGCCGCGACGACGCCATGAACAAGAAGATCGTAAAGGAGATCAAGCATATGGAGGACCAGGGGTACCAGTTCGACGCCGCCGACGGATCGCTGGCCCTCTTGATGAAAAAGATCACCGGCGTCTTCAAGGAACCCTTCACGCTCCAGTGCTTCAACGTCACCAACAGCAAGGCCGGCCGCCACCCCTCCCAGTGTCTGGCCACGGTCAAGGTCTCCGTCGGTCGGGAGGTGGAACTGGCCGCCGCCGAGGGGAACGGTCCGGTCAACGCCCTCGACCATGCCCTTAGGAAGGCCCTGGTCAAATTCTACCCCCGGATCAACGAGGTGCACCTGGTCGATTTCAAGGTTCGCATCGTGGAGGGAAGCGAGGGAACGGCGGCGCGGGTCAAGGTGCTCCTCGATTCGCGGGACACTGAGGAGTTGTGGAGCACGATCGGCGTCTCGGAGAACATCATCGAGGCCAGCTGGCAGGCCCTCGTGGACAGCATCCAGTACAAGCTGAGCAAAGAAAGGTTGAATAAAAACGCCCCGTCGGCCTGAGGCGACAAGCAAGCGGGCGCTGCGCTTCACTGGCTCCGGCAGAGGCCGAAAGCGGAAATCGCCGTTTTCTTTTCCCATTGACACCTCCGGGTTGCCGTTCCTATACTAGGGCATCCCTTTGCATGAGAAAAGGGATCGCAAAGACCACAACCCCTGCGAAAGGAGAGTCGCCATGCCGTTCACACCGATCGAGCTGCCCTTCGTCCTTACCGGCCTGGGCGTCGCCGCGGCCGGAATGGGCGGCGACGTGCGTCCCCCCGCCGTGTCCGGACAGTTCTACCCGAAGGCGGAAGCCGTCCTGAGAGGCGCCGTCGAGGCCTTTATGGCCGATGCGCTACCCCCTCTGGCCAAAGCGCCCCTGGCCATCGTCGTCCCCCATGCCGGATACATCTATTCCGGCCAGATTTGCGCCGACGGCTACAACCAGCTCCGCGGCCGGGAGGTCGATACGGTGGTCCTCCTGGGGACCAACCACACGACTCCCCATCTGCGGAAGATCGCCCTCTACCCCGGCGCAGGGTTCCGGACCCCTCTGGGAACCGCCCCGGTGGACATCAAGACCGTCGCCGCGCTGCTGGCCGCCAGTCCCGACTGCGCTGCGGATGCGGCCCCCCATGTCCGCGAGCATTCGCTGGAGGTCCAGGTCCCCTTCATCCAGGTCCTTTTCCCCAGGGCCGCCATCGTCCCGGCCGTCGTCGGCGAAGGGGACCCCGCCTTCTTCGCCCGTTTCGGGGCCGCCCTGGCCGGCGTCCTCAAAGGCCGCCGGGCGCTGATTGTGGCCAGCTCCGACCTTTCCCATTATCCGTCCGCGGCGGATGCGGAGGTCATCGACCACCAGACCCTGGAAGCGGTCGCGACGCTCGATCCGGAAAGGCTTGCCCAGGCGCTTCGGACCCAGGCGGCTCGACGCATCTGGGGCTTGGACACCAGCGCCTGCGGCGAATTTCCGATCCTGGCCGCCATGGCCGCGGCGAAGGCCCTGGGGGCCGAGGGCGGCCGGGTGGTCAGCTATGCCAATTCGGGCGACCTCCCGATCGGCGACCGGGACAGGGTCGTCGGCTACGGAGCGGTCGTTCTGGGATCGGGACTGGAACCCGCCCGCACGACCGCGCCGCCGTCCGCCGGGGAAGACCTCTCCGCCGAGGATCAAAAGGGACTGCTGGCGCTGGTGAAAAGGACGATCACCCGCTATCTCACGACCCAGACGGTTCCGCTGCCCAGGGGCTTCAGCCCCGCCGCGCAGGTTCCCCGGGGAGTCTTCGTCACCCTCAAGAAGGGAGGCTGCCTCCGGGGCTGCATCGGCCGGATGATCCCGGACCGACCGCTGGCCGCGCTCGTCGGAGCGATGGCCCTCCAGGCCGCCTTCGAGGATCCCCGCTTCCCCCCTCTCACGCTTGCGGAGGCGCCGAAACTGGAGATCGAAATCTCGATCCTCACCCCCATGAAGCCGGTCGCGGGCCCCGAGGAGATCGTGGTCGGCCGGGACGGCGTCCTGCTCCAGAAAGGGGGCTCTTCGGCGGTGTTTCTGCCCCAGGTCGCCCCGGAACAGGGATGGAGCCGGGAAGAGATGCTCGACCATCTCAGCTGCAAAGCGGGCCTCCCCGCCAACGCCTGGCGGAAAGGGGCCTGCTTCTTTACCTTCCAGGCCCAAGTACTCAACGAAGAGCATTAGAAGTGAATGGACAAACAGGAGGGAACAGGATGAACAGGGTGATGTTGCTGGTTGCGGCGTTGGTCTTCGGGTTGACCGCTTTGGCTTTTGCCCAGGCCCCGGCGGGAAAGGCCGAGAAAAAGACGGTGCAGGAAACCATCAAGCAGGACGTCAAGGATGTGAAGAAAGACGCCAAGAAAATGCAGGAAGAGGTAAAAAAGGAAGTCAATGAGCAGGTCGCGGGGGCCAAGGAATCGGCCCAGGAAGTCAAGAAGGCCGCGGCAGGAGATGCGAAGAAAGTAAAGAAAGCCGTCACGAAGGATAAGGCGAAGCAGGCAGCGAAAAAAAAGAAGTGATTCCGGCGCGACCGCCGACAGGAAGCCCGGAGGCCCCAGTTTTTCCGGGCTCCCGCCGCGCGGCGAAGCGGCAACGGAACAGCTCCGGTTCGTCCTCCTTAGGACTTCTGTCGATTGCCAGGCCTCCCCTATGATTGGAACCAACCGTATCGATATCAAACCGGGGGCCCATGTGAAGGTCGTCCGGAAGCAGGATCAGCGATCAGGGAAATTGACCGAAGGCGTCGTCAGCGATATCCTGACCAAGTCGGCGTCGCATCCGCACGGCATCAAGGTTCGGCTCCAAGACGGCAGCGTGGGCCGGGTCAAAGAGATCCTTGTCGGCTGAAGGCGCCTAACGATCGGTCGCGTTTCGCACCGAGGCAAACCGATAAAGGAAAAGAATGCGGATTTATGTCGATGCAGATGCGTTCCCGAATGTGCTCAAGGATATCCTGTTCCGGGCCGCGGAACGGATGCAGGTCCCCCTGGTCTTTGTGGCCTGCAAAAGACTGAGTTTCGGCCGGTCGGCCAACATCTCGGTCATCGAAGTGCCGATCGGTCCGGATCTGGCCGATGACCGCATCGTGGAGCTCGTCCAGCCCGGCGATCTCGTCATCACGGCGGATATTCCCCTGGCGGATCGGACGATTACCAAAGGCGCCTTCGCCCTCAATCCCAGGGGAGAACTCTATACGGAGGAGAATATCAAGGACCGGCTGGCTTTCCGTGGCCTCATGAATGAGCTCCGGGATTGCGGCCTGGTGACCGGAGGGGGACCGGCGGAATTCACGAAAAAGGATCGCCAGGCCTTTGCCAATCAGTTGGACCGTCTGGTAAGCAGGCAGCTCAAACGGGAAGCCCTCTAGCGCTGCCCTTCCCCCTGAAAAGACCGGCCTTTCGGGAAGTGCTACGATCGTCCTTTGGTCAGGCTTTGGAAGTCGCTCTCGGCCTTGGCCAGAAGTTTCTCCAGATCCCGCTCCAGTTGTTCAAACCGATCGATCAGGGCCTCGGCCTGCGACGTCAGATGCATGCCCTTCTCGTTCGCATCGATCTCGACGAGCTTCATTCCCATCCGCTCTTCCGAGGCCTTCAGCCTCCCCCAGGCGGCCCGGTAAGACATCTGAAGTTTCTTGGCCGCGGCATTGAGACTGCGCATATCCCGCACTGCCGTAAGGATGTCGTCGCGCCCCCTGCCAAAGACGACTCTCCCCTCTTTTTCGATCCAAACCTTATGTTTGATGTTCATGCCGGCATGCCTCCCTTTTATTCACGGTGAAATATAGAAAGAAGGAACCGTTGTGTCAATGTAATTCATAACCGGGTCCCCATTATTCTCCCGATCGTCGCATCGGCGGCTCATCGCTGCCGGGATCGTCTGACAAAAGGCCATCGGCAACGGCCCATGACAGACATGGTCTTTTATAGGGGCTATCACCCCCTGCCAGGCGCCCGGACCCCCAAAGGCGGATTCGAGATCCTTTTCGCTATCCCGGGTAACCCAAAGAGGAACTATTTTTTGGAAAAATGGTAGCACTGCCTTTCCCATCCTGTGGTAAAAGAGAAAAAAAGTGGTCGCCCAGGGCGGCAAAAGGCAACCTCCTATGACGGAACGAACCAAACCTGACGGCATCGACCTCAACCCGGAGTTCCGAAAAGCTCTGACATTGATGGAGGACTCCCTCCGCCATGTCTTTGTCACGGGACGGGCGGGGACGGGGAAATCGACCCTCCTGACCTATTTCCGCAGGATGACCCGCAAGAACGTGGTGGTCCTGGCGCCCACGGGGGTGGCGGCGGTCAATGTCGGCGGCCAGACGATTCATTCCTTCTTCGGCTTCAAGCCCGACGTGACCCCCGGCAGCGTCCGGAAGCGGGACCGGGATGAAAAAAAGAACCTCTACAAAGGCCTCACGACCATCGTCATCGACGAGGTTTCCATGGTCCGGGCCGACCTGCTCGATTGCGTCGATAAATTCCTGCGCCTGAACGGTCCCGACGGGACCCTTCCCTTCGGCGGCGTGCAGATGATCCTGATCGGCGACCTCTACCAGCTTCCGCCCGTCGTCACGGGTGAACAGCGGGCCATCTTCCGCAGCCACTACGGTACCCCTTACTTTTTCAGCGCCAAGGCCATGGAGGATCTCGATATGGCCCTGGTCGAGCTGGAACAGGTCTATCGTCAACAGGACGACGAATTTATCCGGCTCCTCAACGCCATCCGCAACCGGACGGCGACCGACGAAGACCTCGCCGTCATCAATCGGCGCTGCGAACCGGCATTCGAGCCGTCGCCGAAGGACTACTACATCTACCTGACGAGCACCAACGCCCTGGCCGATGGAATCAACAAGGCACGCCTGGCCAAATTGAAGGAAAAAACCTGGCTGGCACAGGGGTCCATCGCCGGTGATTTCGGCGCCGAGTATCTGCCCACGGCGGTGGATCTCCGACTGAAGCGGGGCGCCCAGATCATGCTTTTGAACAATGACGCCTCGGGACGCTGGATCAACGGAACGGTCGGTCGGGTAACGGGCTTCATTCAGGACGAGGAGGGCCAGGAGCTGATTGCCGCCGATCTGGAGACGGGAGAGCCGGTTTCCATCAGCCGGCACACCTGGGAGATCTACCGGTTTTTCCTCAAAGAGGGAGAACTGGCTTCGGAAGTCGCCGGTTCCTTCACCCATTTTCCCGTCCGTCTCGCCTTCGCCGTGACGATCCACAAGAGCCAGGGGAAAACTTTCGAAAAGGCGGTGATCGATGTAGGCCGGGGCACCTTCGCCCATGGGCAGATGTATGTGGCCCTGTCGCGCTGCAAGTCTCTGGAGGGGATCGTTCTCAAGCAGCCGTTGAAGAAAAGCCATATCCTGCTCGATTGGCAGGTGGTGAAATTCCTGACCCGTTTTCAATATGCGCAAGCCGAAGGGTCCTGCTCGCGGGAAGAAAAGATCCGGCTCATCGAGGCGGCGATTGCCGGCCGCCGGATCTTGGAAATCCTCTACCTGAAGGCCAAAGACGAAAAATCCCGCCGGTCGATCCAGCCGCTTTACATCGGCGACATGGAGTTCAAGGGCCACTCCTTCCTCGGGATGCAGGCACTTTGCCTGGAGCGTCAGGAAAGGCGAACCTTCAATGTGGACCGGATTCTGGAGATCGGCAACGGTCAGACGCCCCCCAAAGCGTGATAACCACCATTGTTTCCTGATATATTTTCCTTGACAGACCAGATTCCTTTCCCTATCGTGATCGAGCGCAAGAGCAACTCCTTATCTTTTCATTCCACGGCCAGAAGGCCGTCACACACCAATGAGGCAAAAGGGGGTTTCATGGGAGAGGAAAGAAGAGAGCATGAGCGCAAAAAAACAAATCTGAAGACGAGTCTGCTTTTAAACAGCCGCGAGGTATCGGGAATCCTCGAGAACATCTCCGCAGGAGGGGCATTGCTGGGCGTCGAAAAGGACGATGGCGGCAAGATCGCAGCGACGGATGTGGGACAGGACGTTTTATTTCGGATGGAGCGGGACGGATCGTCGGTGACCCAACGGGGTCACATCTGTCGCTACGTCGAGAGCCATGGGGACAAGTACGTGGCGATCATCTTCACGGGGACTCCGAGGGCCTGGGCCTAACATAGGAAATGGTAAAATCAGAAAAGACGGGGCCCGCTCCCTGACCTAAGGAGCGGGCCCCGCCGTTTGCATTAATGGCCGGAAACCTTTTTTTTCTCCTCGCCGTAGATCTCGAGCGTCCCCGCCGCCTCCATCTCCTTTAGCCACTTGGGATGCTGCTTGACCAGCCATGCCCGGGTCACCCAGCCGTGCGTCATCGCCGGAAGCGAGCCGGGCGAGCCGATCGTGCCCAGATAAAGGTGGACGAAGAAGAAGGGAAAGACGACCGCGAACCCCAAGGCGTGGAGCGGATACATCCACCGCACCAACTCCACGGGAAAATAAGAGGGAAACCACATGACAAGTCCCGTGCCCACCATGAGCACGCCGAAGAGAACGCCGGCCTGAAAGAACATCTTCTGCCCCGGGTTGTATTTCCCGACCTCGGGGACCTTGTCCACATGCCAGAGATAGCCCCCGGCGCAGAGCAGCCATTCCCGGTCCTCCGGCAGGGAAAAGAAAAAGGCCTCCCGCCACCACATTCGGACCATGAAGAAGAGCGCCAGGATGAAGAAGAGGCCCGTGAAATTGTGGATGTACTTCATCGATTTCAAGCCCCCCATGAGCGGCCCAATGAAGTTGAAGGAATGAAACATCATCCCCAGCCCCGTAAGACACAACAGGAGGAACGAGACGGCCAGGCTCCAATGGACGATCCGCTCGAAGGCGTCGGTGACCTTGATCAACCCCTTTTTCATTTCGCACCCCCTTCCTTGGTCCGGTTGTCCGCGTCATCCGGCGTCTTCGGCCCGTGAATGATATAGTGCAGGAATGACGCTGCCAGGACCCCGCCCACCGCCATCAGGCTCAAGGGCTTCAGGAAATCCTTCCAGACGACGACCGAAAGCGGCACCCGCGGATGGGCGGGCAGGGCATCGTAGACTTCCGGTTTTTCCTGAAGGACATAGATCACATGGGTCCCGCCGACGAATTGATCGCCATAGACCCCGGCGTCTCCTCCCAGTTCCTTGGCCCGGGCGTAGGCCTTCTTGAGCATGTCCTCCTTGTCTCCGAAGGAAAGCGCCCCGGTGGGGCAGGCCTTGACGCAGGCGGGCAGGAGATCGGCCCGAATCCGGGAGAGGCAGAGGTCGCACTTGTAGACCTTGTCCCTGACGCCGTCGTAACGGGGAATCTCGAAGGGGCAGGCCGATACGCATTCCTTGCAGCCGATGCACCGCTCGCTTGCGATCCCCACGGTCCCCAGCTCGCTGTGATAAAGGGCGCCGCTCGGACAGACCTTGACGCAGGCGGCGTCGGTGCAGTGCATGCAACCGTCCTTCCGGAAGAGCCATTTGACCCCGCCCTTTGCCTCGATCTCCTGGAAACGGATAAGGGTCCAGGTGTCGGACTGGAGATCGGGAGGATTCTGATAAGTGCCGGCCGCGAAGGTCTGCCGCGCGGGAAGGCCGTTCCACTGTTTGCAGGCCAGCTGGCAACCACGGCAGCCGGTGCATTTGGCCAAATCGATGAGTTTCACTTTCTCGTTCATGTCATTTCACCCCCTTCTTGACCACGTTCACCATAAAGGCCTTGCTCTCCGGGATCATGGTGTTGGCGTCGCCGGCGGTCGGGGTCAGCAGGTTCGCGGCGTCCCCGGTGGTGAAAATTTCGGGCTTCTTGTCATGGGGACCGTACTTGCGATCCGCGGTGGTGATCCAACCGAAATGCCAGGGGATCCCCACCTGATGGATAGTCGCGCCGTCGATCTCGAAGGGTTTGAAACGGGCGGTGACCACCGCCGTGGCCGAAAGCTCGCCGCGGGCGGATTTGACGATCACCTGGTCGCCGTTGGCAATGCCACGCTCCTTGGCCAGCTCCTTGCTCATCTCCACGAACATCCCCGGCTGCATCTCGACGAGCCAGGGGCACCAGCGGGTGAGCACGCCGGTCTGCCAGTGTTCGCTCACCCGGTAGGTGGAACAGACGAAGGGAAAGCGCGGATCGCAGCTGGCGATCAAATCGAGTTCCGAGCCGACGCCCTTTTTTTCGAAGCGACGAATGGCGGGATTGTGCTTCTGGGGAGACAGGAGGTTTTTCTCCACCGGACACTCCAGCGGTTCGTAGTGTTCGGGGAAAGGCCCGTCGGCGAGGCCCGGTCCGAAGAGGCTCCCCACGCCGTCGGGCTTCATGATGAAGGGGGGACGGCCGGAGCCGGGATTCCCCACGCCGTCGGGGACATCCCCGGTCCACTTCGTCCCGTCCCAGAGGATGACCGGACGCTGGGGATCCCAGGGTTTTCCTGAGGGGTCCACGGAGGCGCCGTTATAGATGATTCGCCGGTTGACCGGCCAGGACCAAGCCCATTCGGGATAGGTGCCGATGCCGGTGGGATCCTTTTGCCCGCGGCGGCCCGCGAGATTCGCGGCCCCGTAGGAGCCGCAGTAGACCCAGCAGCCCGACGAGGTCGTGCCGTCGTCCTGAAGCCAGGCAAAGGCGGGGACCGGATCACCCTTCTTGAACTCCCGGAATTCCCCCTTCTTCGTCGGGTCTTCGACCTTGGCATCTTCCAGGAAGAAGCCGTTGATCTCCCGGGCCACGGCCTGGGGATCGACGAAGCGGATCGTCCCGTCGGGCCGCTTGGGTCCGTAGTTCCAGGTCAGCTTCGTCAGCGCCTCCTTGAGGGGGCCGCCTTGCTTTTCGTAGAGGTCCCGAACCTTGTAGAAGAGCTCCGTCATGATCTCCCCGTCGGGAAGGGAATCGCCTAGGGGATCGACGGCCTTGTAGCGCCACTGCATGAGCCGGCCGCTGTTGGTGATGCTTCCCTCCTTCTCCACCGAGGAGGCACAGGGAAGCATGAAGACCTCGGTCTTGATCTTCTTCGGATCCATGCCGGGACCGCGCCAGAAGGAGCCGGTTTCGTTGTCGAAGAGGTTAACGTTCACCAGCCAGTCGAGTTTTCCCAAGGCCTGGCGGACCTTGCCGGAGTGGGCGCCGCTACAGGCCGGGTTCATTCCCCAGGCGAAAAGGCCGCTGAACCGCCCCTTGAACATCTCGTCGAAGAGGACCAGCCACGAGTAGTTGGCGCCGTCGTCCCCCTTGGGCAGGTAGCCGTAGGCCTCCTCCAGCGTGGCGTTCATCCCGTAGACCGACCGCAGATAGCTGACCGAGTACTTCGGGAGGTTCTTCATCCAGTTGAGGCTATGGGGTTCTTTGGTCTTGGTCGTGTATTTTTCGTTGTAGGCCGCAAGCGTGGAAAGCGACGCCGTCGGGGTGGCGATGTACCCCGGCAGGATGTGGTAGAGGAGGCCATGGTCGGTGGACCCCTGGACGTTGGACTCGCCGCGGAGGGCCTGGACGCCGCCGCCGGCGACCCCCATGTTCCCCAAGAGGAGTTGGATGATGCTCATCGCCCGGATGTTCTGGACGCCGACGGTGTGCTGGGTCCACCCCATGGCATAGAGGATGTTCCCGGCCTTCTCGGGTTTGGCCGTCGCGGCGTAGAGTTTGTAAACTTCCAGCAGCTTGGCCTTGGGGGTCCCCGTGATCCGCGAGACGATGTCCGGCGTATAGCGGGCGTACTGCCGTTTCAGAAGCTGGTAGACGCAGTGGGGGTCCTTGAGGGAGGCATCCTTCCTGATCACGCCGGCGGCGTCGGTCTGATAAGCCCAGGTCGCCTTGTCGTACTTGCCGTCCGAAAGGCCCGAAAAGACCCCCCGGTTGTCGCCCGGCAGCTTGAAGGCCGGGTTGACCAGAAAGGCGGCGTTCGTATAGGCAAGGACATACTCCTTCTGGATCAGGTTGTTCTCCAGGAGGTACTTGATCATGCCGCCCAGAAAGGCGATGTCCGTCCCCGACCGCAACGGGGCGTAGAGGTCGGCCTTTGCCGCCGACTGGGTGAACCGGGGATCGACGCAGATGAGCTTCGCCCCCTTCTCCATCGCCCTGGTGATCCACTTGAAGGAGATGGGGTGGTTCGCGGCCGGGTTGCTGCCCATGATGAGGATGACATCGGAGTTCTGAAAATCGTTCCAGTGGTTGGTCATGGCGCCGCGTCCAAACGACTCTGCCAGAGCCGCTACGGTTGCGCTGTGTCAGATCCGGGCCTGGTGTTCGATGTACACCAGACCCAACCCCCGGAGGAACTTTTGGTAGAGGAAGCACTCCTCGTTGTCCATGGCCGCCGAACCGACGGAGGCGATTCCTTCCGTCCGATTGACCGTCTCGCCTTTGCCGTTTTTGGCCCTAAAGCTCTCATCACGGCTCTTTTTGACGTTTTCGGCGATCTTTTCGAGGGCCCACTCCCAGGAAACCTCTTTCCAGTCGGTCGCAAAGGGGGCCCGGTAGAGGGGTTTGCCCAGGCGGTTCGCGTTTACCGCCATCTGGACGATCGAGCCGCCTTTGGTGCAGAGGGAACCGCGGTTGATGGGACTGTCCGGGTCGCCCTCGGTGTTGACAACCTTGCCGTTGCGGGTGGAGACGATGATGCTGCATCCCACGGAACAGTAAGGGCAGATGGTCGTCGTTTCCCTGGCGTACTGGACCTTCAGCGGCTGCGCGTAGGCCGAGACGGGCTTGAGGCTGATGCCGATGCCGCTCGCTGCCAGCGCCGCGCCGGAGATCCTCAGAAAACCTCTTCTGCTGACATCCATTCTAAATGTGCTCCTTTCTCAAGGGTAAGATCGAGGCGACACTGTACACTTCTTCTTCGGCCTGGAGAGCGAAACCGGGTCCGGCCAGACCCACTTCCACCAACGTGAAATGTTTTTACTGAAAAAGTGTAATGGAACTTGATACGTAATGCGGGGACATGCAATCCTCCCAAATTGCATGACGAGTGTCGGGAAAGACGGTTAGCACTCTTTTTTGAGCAAAAGCGGGTGTGCTATATATTTTTCCTCAGAGGCTGTCAACCATTTTCACCTTCCACTTCCGCATGTTATGTCATTTAAGGCATATTGCGACCCCATGGATTGAGCGGGCAAGCGACAGAACGACCCGGATCGGTTTTCGTCATTTTTCCGAGACGCCCTGTTGAGCGGGAAAGTTTTTCACCATTTTTTTTATTTTTTACTCAAGTTTTCTCAAGATCTGCCGATAATGGTTCAAATATCCGTTTTACATCGTTCGGCGCAGGAGGTGAATCATGTCCAATATCATGAAGATAGCGCTTTCAGGCCTCAGGGCTTTTGACAAGAAGTTGGAGGTGACGGCCAACAATACCGCCAACGTGAATACCGATGGCTTTAAAAAAAGCCGTGCCACGCTGGCCGAAACCTATCCGGAGGGGGTTAAGGTGACGATCAGCGGAGTGGACACGCCGGGCACCCCCCTGCCCGCCGAGGAGACAGGCGGAAAGCCGCTTGAATCAGCGAATGTGAACCTCGAAGAGGAGATGGTCGATCTCATCCTGACCCGGCACTTCTTTGATGCCAATGCGAAAATCATCAAGGTCGAAGACGAGATGACGGGCGAACTCATCAACATCAAAGCCTGACGCTTAAACCGCACCGGCCGCAAAAAAAAACGCGCTCATTCGGATGAATCAAATGCCGGGTGGGAGGTCTGCCGGCTCGTGCCCGGAGAAAATAGAACCAGGTCCTGAATTTCACCTCCTTCGAAATAACTCCGCAGAGTGCACTGCACCTCTCCTTGAGCGCCTTTGAATCATCATTATAGCGATCTTGCCCGGTAGCGGCCCAAGGGGACCCGCCGGTTTAAGGAATAATTCATGATCATTGAAAACATCGTTCCCCAATCGGCTGGCTCTTTGTCGGTCGCGGTCTTGGCTCTGCTGATGGTCGTCATCCAGAGCGGCTTCTTTTTCCGCAACACCCAATTCGCCTGGTACGGATGGGGCGCGGCCATCTCTTTTTCCAGTCTGCTTTACGCGATCGGCATTTTTCTTGAGTACAACACGCCTGCGGGCTCGCTGAACCGGTTCGCAGGCTTGCTCGAATTGACGGCCGTTATCTGCCTGATTCACTGCTTCTACGGCTTTACATTCTCCTGCCTGGGAATGGAGAGCAGGCATTATCACCTGCTGGCAGGGACCTTCCACAGCTGGGTTCTGATCCTTTTGTGGTCCGGCAACGATATCGTCGCCGACCGCTTTGTCGCCCGTCATTTTCTGGGATTGGCCAAGCCCTATATCGAACCGGATCTGGGACCGCTGGGGTTCCTGTTCGTCCTTTACGCCGCGCTGGCCGCCATCGGCGCGGTGTTCCTCTGGTTCAGACACGAAGGCGCCGCTTCCCGGCACAGAGCGCCTCATCTGGCCGGAATAGCCTTCTGGATCCTGCTGGGCATTCATGACGGCCTGGCCGCCCTGGGGATGCCGACGGTTCAATATGTCATGGAATACGGTTTTTTCGGATATTCCCTTACCGTTCTCTGGATCATCTTCAACAACTATGTCGATCTGTCGGCGGAAGACAAATACCGGGTCATCACGGAATTTGCCAATGACGGCATCCTGGTGATTCAAGACAATAAAGCGGTCTTCGCCAATCGCGCCTGCACCGCCCTGCTCGGTCGCTCGGTCATCGGCAGACCGGTAGGGGAGTTCCTCAATGCCCTCGCACCCGCAGAGAGACCGAAACTCACCCATTATTGCACGAGGCTCACGGACTCGCCCGCCGTGGCGGAATCCTTGACGGTACGGGTCGGCGAAACGGATCGCGCCGAGCGGGTCGTTGAAATCCGGGCCAGCATCATCCGTTATCGGCACAAACCGGCCGTTCTGGCCATCATGCGCGATATATCGGAACGGATCCGCGAGGAGGAGGCCCTGCGGGAAAGCGAAGCGAAGCTGACCAGACTGAAAAAAATGGAATCCCTCGGGCTGCTGGCCGGCGGCGTCGCCCATGATCTGAACAACGTCCTTTCCGGAATTGTCAGCTATCCGCAGCTGATTCTCCTGAACCTGCCCGAAGACAGCAAACTGCGCAAACCGGTGGAAACCATCCAGAGATCCGGACAGCGGGCCGCGGACATCGTTCAGGATTTGCTCACCGTCGCCAGAGGCGTGGCCATCCCGAAAGAACCGCTGAATCTGAACGAACTCGTCAGCGAGTATTTGAAATCCCCGGAATACAGAAAGCTCTTGCAGTATCATCCGGCCGTCTCCGTCAGGGTCGAATTGGAACCCCGGTTGGCCAATATCAGGGGATCTGCCGCCCATATCCAAAAGGTCGTGATGAACCTCGTTTCCAATGCCTCCGAGGCGATCGACGGCGCCGGCACGGTGGTCCTCTCGACGCTGAATCGTTATGTCGACCGACCGCTGAAGGGGTATGAAGAGGTCAATGTCGGTGAATACGTCGTTCTGTCGGTCGCCGACAGCGGGCCGGGCATCTCGGCGGAGGATCTGCAACGGATTTTCGAGCCCTTTTACACAAAGAAAGTCATGGGCAGAAGCGGCACCGGTTTGGGACTGACGGTGGTCTGGAATGTGATCCAGGACCACGACGGCTATATCGATGTCCTCACCGACAAGGACGGTTCACGATTTGAACTCTACTTTCCCGTTACCGGAGACTCCGTCAAAAGCGAGAACGCCCCCGTTCCGCTTGAGGATTTATACGGCCGGGGAGAGACGGTCTTAGTCATTGACGATCTGAAAAACCAGCGGGAAATCACCTGCCAGATGCTGGAGGCGTTGCAGTATCAGGCCAGGGCCGTTTCCGGAGGCGAAGAGGCGATCCAGTACCTCCGGGAGCACCGCGTGGATGTGCTGATCCTCGACATGATCATGGACCCGGGCATCAACGGCCGGGAAACCTACCGGCGGATCAAACAGCTTCATCCCCGGCAGAAAGCCATTATCGTCAGCGGCTTTGCCGAAACGGAACAGGTGAAGGAAACCCTGAAATCGGGCGCCGGCCGATATTTAAAAAAGCCGTTCGTCCTGGAAGAACTGGGTTTGGCGCTGAAGGAAGAATTGCGGCGGTGAGCCTTCCGCAGGCGCGTTGAAGGCCCTGCCGGCCATTTGACGTTACTGATCCAGCTTCACATTGCCGAGAAAGAGGATGAATTTGCGGAGCAACTCCTCATCGAAGCACCGCTTCATGCCCTGATCGCGATCATCCTGTTCGGGATCCTCTTGCCCGCCGTTGCCGACCGGTTTCCCGCACATGATCTTCACCGTTTCCCGCGGCGAGACGGACGCTTTGTAAGGCCGCCGGGACGTCATGGCATCGAAGGTATCGATGATCCGCAACACGCGGGCCAGAACATGAATATTCATCCCTGCCAGACCCATGGGATAGCCGCCGCCGTTAAAATCCTCATGATGCTGTAGAATCCCTTTCTTGACGAACATGGGCAGGTCCGTATCGAGGAGGGCGGACAAACCGTTGAGGGGGTGCCGTTTCATGACCTCCCACTCGACCTCCGTGAGGGAACCCTCCTTGCGGAGAATCTCAACGGGAACAAAGGTCTTGCCGATGTCATGGAGGATGGCGCCGACACCGCACTGCCTCACGACCTCCTTTTTCTTTTCCTCCTTGAGGTTTTGATAACCCGGCTGAATCAGTTCCAGGATCTCCGGACAGTTTCTGAGAAAGGACACGGTAAACCAGAGCACCTTCGTGGCATGCTCGTAGGTCTGATAGTCATGGCCGATCATCTTGGCCAGGGCCTGAAGCGATTTGGATTCGGAAATGAAGATCAGGGAGTTCTTGACCATCCGCTGCGTTCGCGCCATGACTTCGGCGCTCATGGTGCCCAGTCCCAGGGAGGATTCGAAGGCGTTCTTGACGACATTGGCGGACACGCTGCTGAAGATCGTCGCCTTCTGGTCGCCGGAAGCCCATTGGTTCTCCAGAATACTGCCCAGGCTCTCCTCAATATACTGCTCGTATTTGATCTGATCCTTCAGGTCGACAAAAACTTCCTTGAGACCGCCCTCGGCGAGTTTGGCGAGCTGATCGGAACTGACCTTGTTGCCCTCCCGCGCCCAGAGCACATACCTTCCCGAGGAACGGATGTAGATTCTGAAATCCGGCAGGGCCTCCGGGACAATCGCCCCCGGCGAGATGGCCAAGTATCTTTCTTCGTCACTCATGGGTTCCCTGCTCCACTGTAGACGGTTCTCCCTTTGTCGAAAGGCAGCCCGTTGATTGCTCTTTTGCCCCTACCGGCACAGGCGATCGGACCGCTTCGGAGAATTTTCACCCTCCCGTCCGCCTGCTCGGGCTTCGAAAAACTGCCCCATCTTACCTGCAATATACTGAACCAACAATATTTTATTTATTCATCCCTCAGTTTTCGGCCTTCTCCGGAGCCGCCGGCCCTTTTTCAGGCAAGTGCTGCAGATCCCTTCCAACCGCACCTCCACGGCCCGGATCTCGCCGGCAAAGGAACGGCGGATCTCGCCGACGTCCACCGTCAGGCTCCCGGGCTGTAGGCATTGCAGGGCGTCGCAGCTTCCGCAATGGAAATGGGGGTGCGCCGGATGGTTCGCGTTCGGCGCGATGCCGTAGACCAGGCTCCGGCCGCCGCCGCTCAACCGCTCGATCAGCCCCTTTTCCACAAGCCGATCGAGGATGCGATACACGGTGACCCGGTTGATCGCCGCGGTCCGGCGGACCGTCGCAAAAATCTCCTGCGCCCGGATCGGCGCCGGGTTGTTCCCGACCACCTCCAGCACCCGCACCCGGTTGGGGGTGGGGTCCAGGCCGCCGGTTTCGAGCAGTTCAGGATAATTGCAGCGCAGGCACATCGTTGTTTCCTCTATGCCGCCGGGCGGACCTTTCCGGCGGACGGATCTTTTTTCGCAGGCAAGGGCTTCAGACGCTGCCACAGCTCTGCCAAAAAGAAACCGGCCGCGGCCACCAGGATAATCGTCGCCCCCGAGGTCAGGTCCAGCAGATAGGAAAGCCAGAGTCCCGTGACGGTGAATAGACCGCTTAAGAGCGCCGAGAGCGCCATCATCGCCCGGAGCGAACCGGTGAACCTTTCGGCAATGAAGGGCGGGATGGTCAAAAGGGCGATCACCAGGATCAGTCCCACCACCCGGATGATCATCACGACGGTGAGGGCCACCATCGCCAGCAACAGAAAGTGGAGGAAGGTGACCGGCACGTTTCTTAACCTGGCAAACTCATCGTCGTAGGACATGGCGAGAAAATCGTTGTAATACCAGCCGACGACGAGAAGCACGAGACTCCCGGCCACCGCCATCTGCCACAAATCCGCGGCCGGCACCGCCAGGATGCTCCCGAAAAGGTAGCTCATCAGATCGACGTTGTAGCCCGGCGTGAGATCCAAAAGGATCACCCCCGCCGCCATCCCCACTGCCCAGATCACCCCCACCGCGGCATCGGCCCGGTGGCGGGCCTTGAGCGTTACCGAGGCCATGACGCCCGCCGAGAGCAGCGCGACGCCCGTCGTCCCGACGGCGTAGGGCCAGCCCATGAAGAAGGCCAGGCCGATCCCCCCGTAGGCCGCGTGGGCGATGCCGCCGGCCAGAAAGACGATCCGGTTCACCACCACCAGGGTCCCGATCACCCCGCAGACGATACTCACCAGCACCCCGGCGATCAGGGCGTTGCGGACAAACTCCAACTGCAGCGCTTCGGCCATCTCAGTCGTCCTTCCTCTTTTCCTCGTGTCGGCCGAGCACCCGGTGGGGAACCCCGTGGGCAACGAGATCCACCGGACAGTGGTAAGCCGCATCGAGCATTTCCCGGGTGATTTCTCCGGAGTCGTGATGATAGAGATCCCCGTTGACACAGGCCACGGATTTCACGTGGCTGGAAAGGATCATCAGGTCATGGCTGACCGCCACGATGGTGACGGTCCGGTTCAACGCCTGGAGCGCCTCATGGAATTCGCCGCGGCTCTGGGCATCGATGCTGGCCATGGCCTCGTCCAAAAAGAGGATCTCGGGGGCTGAAACCAGCGCCCGGGCGATGAAGACGCGCTGTAGCTGGCCGCCGGAAAGTTCGCCGATCCGTCGGTCCCGATAGTCCCAGACCCGCATCTGCTCCATCGCTTCCTGGGCGGCGCGCCGATCTTCCCGGCTATGGCGGGACCAGCCCCGGCTGGCCCGCAGACGTCCCATGAGGACCACAGCGAGGACGGAAACCGGGAAATCCTTGTTGATATGGACGTTCTGCGGCACGTAACCGATGCGCTGCGACACCCGGCGCGGCGGTTCGCCAAAAACGGCGACCGATCCCCGCCTGGGGGTGTAAAGGCCGAGCATCAGCTTCAGCAATGTCGTTTTTCCCCCGCCGTTGGGACCGATGACGATCAGGAAATCCCCCCGCGGCACCGTCAAATTGACCCCCGAGAGCACCGGCTGGCCGTTGAAGGAAAACCACAGATCACGCACTTCGATGACCGGTTCCGTCATGATCGTCCTTTCATCGCGCCGCCGCTCCGAACTTCCGGCCCACATCGCGCAGATTGGCAGCCCAGTCTTCCGCCATCGGATCGGCGACCACCACCTGCCCGCCGATCTCCCGGGCCAGCAGCTCGGCGCTCTTGGCGGAGAACTGCGGCTGGACGAAAATAACGGCGATGCGGCGCTCCCGGGCTTGCCGAATGAGCTTTTGGAGTTGCGCCGCCTTGGGCTCTTTTCCCCCGCTTTCGATGGGAATCTGCCTCAGTCCATAGGCCGCGGCGAAATATCCCCAGGAGGGGTGAAAAACCATGAACTGCTCCCCTTTCCGGCCGGCGAACAGCGCCTTGAGTTCGGCGTCCAGCGCGTCGATCTCCTGCAAAAAGGAGGCGCAACGGGCCTCATAATCCGCTCGGTGCAGAGGATCCGCGACGCTCAGGCCGTCGCGGATCTTTTCGGCCTGGCGCTTCGCCAGGGGCGGTGCAAGCCAGATATGGGGATCCGGTGCGCCCGCGTCATGACTGTGGACTTGCGATGCCGGCCGCGCCGCCTTTTCCCGCGGGTCCTCTCCGCCGGCGGCCAGCTTGGCGATTCCCTCGTCGGTACGGACGATGCGCAAGCGGGGATTGGCGGCGGCGATTTTTTTCAGCCAGGCCTTCTCGAATTCGACGCCGATCGCAAAATAGACGGCGCTTTGGGCAAGCGCGGCCATCTGTCGCGGCTTGGGTTCGAACTGGTGCGGATCGGCGCCGGGGGGAACCAGAACGGAGACGGTCACGAGCTCGCCGCCGATCTTCTGGACAAAATACTTCTGGGGGGCAATGCTGACAAACGCCTTCACCGCGGCGGCTTCCGCCGTCAACGTCGTCGCCAACAGCAGAATCCCCACACCAACCGCTTGCCGCCACCGTTTTCCCATCTCGCAACCCCTCTTCCGCTTATCGCCTTTTTCGTGCAACACCGTATCATCGGCTTTTGTCTTTGCGCCTCCGGTTACGGCAAGAAATGGCGATCGTTTCCCTGTGCAATCTAGTTGCATCGGAAAATCCTTGTCAAGGGTTATTTTTTACGGTCAATGGCGCCGCATCAACTGCCGGACCGCCTTCTCCAGGCCGTCGAGGGTCAGCTCGTACATGGGGAAAATACGTCCGATCGCCCCCAGGGTCCAGGAGTCCGCCCACTGCCCCTCGGGACGGGGATTGAGCCAGACGGCATGCCGGAAGGTGCGGGCGAGGGTTCGCAGCCGCTCGACGCTGCTGACGCTTTCCCGGGAGCCGAAATAGATGGCGCCGTTTCCCTCGTTGAGTTCGTAGGGGGACATGGTCGCATCGCCGACGAAAATGAGGCGGGTCTCGGGGTCCCGGCGGGCCAGTTCCTCGATCCTTTCGGCCCTTCGGTGGCGCTGGGGATCGAGCCAGACCTGACTGTAAATCGTGTTGTGAAAATAGTAGATCCGGAGATCCTTGAACTGGGAACGAGCATAACTGAAGAGGGTCTGGACCCTCTCGATGTAGGGGTCCATCGACCAGCCGCCGTTGTCGATCAGAAGGATCACCTTGAGGCGGTCCGTTAAACGGCGGTCGAAGACGATCGCGATCTCGCCGCCATTTTTGAGCGTCGCGGCGATGGTCTTTTCCACATTGACGATGTCCCGCGGCCCCTGATGAGTCATCTGCCGCAGCCTTTTCAGGGCTTCGCCCATCTGGACCTCGGTCAGGGGGCCCTCCTGGCTGTAGTCGCGGTAACGCCTCTCCATGGCCACCTTGACGGCGGATCGGTTCCGCGATGCACCGCCGACCCGCATCCCGCCGGGATGGACTCCCGAGTGGCCGACCGGAGAGGTCCCCCCCGTGCCGATCCAGCGATTGCCGCCGTGATGCTCCTCTTTTTGCTCCCGGAGACGGTCGAGAAAATACTGGACCAGTTCCTCGGGCGTATAGCGGCTGAGCTTCTTTTCGTCGATACCCAGAAGCTGCGCCAGTTCCCGAGGGTTCTTCAGCCATTCTTCCAAAAGGAGACGGACCGCTTCACTCAGCTCGGCATCCTCCAGCGTTTCGGAAGTCTTCCCCCGGAAGTACTGGGCGAAGACTTGATCATAGATGTCGAAATAGCGTTCGCTCTTGACGAGGATGGCGCGGGCGGAGGTGTAAAAGGCATCCAGGGAGCCGATCGCGCCCAGGGCCAGGGCCTTCTGGAGACGCAAAAAAGAGGTGGGGGTCACGGGGATCCCCCGTTCGCGGAGGCGGTAGAAAAACGGTACAAACAAAGCTCGAACTCCTCAAAAGTACGCGGAAGCGTTCACAGGCGGTGCAAAAGCGCCCGGGTGCAAGGCCCCCGAAATCCTGAGCCGTGAGGCGTACTTTCTCGTACGTTGGACGGCGAGGGAGGAGGAAAACGCAGCAGGCGGATGCGTTTCAACCGCCTGTCAGTAGCGGCTGCCGGCCGCCTGCTGGATCGCCAGATTCAGATCGCCGCTCTTTTTGAAGAGCACGCCGAGGTAGGGGAGTTTCTTTTTCTCCAGCACCTTGGGGTCGAAATCGGGATCGGAGGTCAGCGCCCGGACCCAGTTGATCAGTTCCCGCGTGGCAGGTTTCTTCTCGATCCCCCGGAATTCCCGGATCCGGTAGAAGCACTCGAGACAGCCCCCGATCAGCGCCTCCGAAAGGTTCGGGAAATGGACGCCAAGAATCGACCGCATCATCTCCGGATCGGGAAAGGCGATATGGTGAAAATTGCAGCGGCCCAAAAAGGGATCGGAAAGATCTTTCTTGGCGTTCGAGGTGATGATGATCACCGGGCGGTGGTTCGCCCGGACGGTCCGGTCGATCTCGATGATGTCGAACTGCATCTGGTCCAGAACGTCGAGCATGTCGTCCTGAAAATCCGTGTCCGCCTTGTCGATCTCGTCGATCAAGAGGACCGTCCGGCAATCGGAGACGAAGGCCTGGCCGATCTTGCCCATCCGGATATAGGCGGCGATGTCGCTCACATCCCGCTGGGAATCGCCGAAGCGGCTGTCGTTGAGCCGGGTCAGGGTGTCGTATTGATAAAGGGCGTCCAGAAGCTTCATGCTCGATTTGACGTTCAGGACGATGAGCGGCATCCCCAGACTCTCGGCAATTGCATGGGCGAGCATGGTTTTCCCCGTCCCCGGCTCGCCCTTCAACAGGAGCGGAATCTCCAGGGCCATGGAGACATTGACGATCTGCGCCAACTCCTCGTCGAGGATATATTTTGCGGCGCCGTTGAAACAATTTTGCTTCACGATAGGTTTCATCTTTCCCCCTTGAATGGTGCGGACTTTCCTTTAGCGAAATTCCCGCCAAATTGCCATCCCTTTTTCCCAAAAGACGTAGAGAGGCGGACCGGTGGCTGCGCGGGAAAGACAAGCAGGAACCTTTTTCAAAGAGTGCTTTTTGTGATATGGTACAGACAAGCAGCGTCCGGGAAGCGGCGGAATATCGCGACTCCCTGGCCGCAATTCAAGGCAGGCTTTGCAGAGGTGGAATGACGGCAATCAGTGAGATCTTCTCTTCCGCAGACCGCACGCGCGGCGAAACGCTGCTCAGGAAGGGGCACGATCGCGGTCTGGGCGAAAAGTCCTTTTCCGCCCTCGTCGTCGCAGCGGGACGGCACTTTATCGACGCCCCTTATGGAGCGCAAACCCTGGAGCGGGAGGGACCGGAGACGCTCGTCGTGAACCTGCGAGCCTTCGACTGCGTCACCTTCGTGGAGGCCGTCATCGTCCTGGCCGGGTTGATCCACTGCGGCGTCATCGACTTTGCCGCCTACCCGAAGGCCCTGGAGAAGATCCGTTATCGCCGCGGCCGTTGCGACGGCTATCCCTCCCGCCTCCATTATTTCACGGACTGGTTGTACGACAACGGCCGCAAAGGTCTCGTCCGGGACATCACCTTGGCTCTCGGCGGCGTCCCCTATCCGAAGACCGTCCATGCCCTGACCGACCGGCGCAGCGCCTGTCCGGGACTCGCCCCTGCTGCCGCCTTCCGGCGAATGCGGATTCTGGAGAGTCTCTGTTCGCGGCGGCTGCGGCACTTCCTTCCGAAGGGGAATTGGGCAACTGCGGCCCCTCTGATCCAGGACGGAGACCTTATCGCCATCACGACCGACGAGCCGGGAATCGACGTCTGCCACGTCGGGATCGCCGTCTGCGACCAAGATGCGGTTCGGCTGCTGCACGCCTCGAGCGCCGCAGGACGGGTCGTCATGACGGAAGGTTCGCTGGCCGATTATCTCGCCGCCAAGCCGTCCCGGACGGGGGTCATCGTCGGCCGCCCGGTGGCGCCTGAAAAACCGGGCAGATGAACCTGAGCGGGCGCGTCCGAGATAAAAACATCGCGCCTAACTCCAGGAGGGAAGCACGGGCGAGGAAGGCTTTTCATCGTCAGCGCGCCTTACGCGCCAGCCTCTTTCAGGGATGCCGCCAGTTTCTGCAACTCTGCCCGATCCAGGTCCAGACAGACTTTTCCTCCGCCGGGATGGGCAAGGGTGAGTGCGGCGCCGGTTTCGGTCTTCTCGACCTGCCACCGCGTCCGGGCGGGAAGCTTGACCTCCGCAGCCAGCCAGTCCGCGGCCTTGAACTCCGCGATTTGAATGAGGACGCCGAAGGCATGGCGCGGATGGATGAAGATCTCCTTCCAGATGCCGCCGGGATACTCGTGGCGGCCGAAGAAGGGAATGCCCTGCGCTTCCAGGTGCGCCATGGCCTTGCCGAGATCCGGCGTCTGGAGGGTGATATGGTGGACGCCCCCTTCCCGGTCCTTCAGAAAACCATCCAAAAAGCTGCCTTGTCCGGTGGGCGAGATGATTTCCAGACGGGACAGATCGCCCAGGGAAAAGAGCTGCCAGAAAAAACGGGTTTGGGAATCCTCCCTCCCGACGCCGGCCACGGCCCCCAGGATTTCCCGGAAAAAGCGCTCCGCCTGCTTCTGGTCTCTGACCGCGATGGATACATGATCGATGCGGGAAATCACTGTTCGCCTCCTTTTGGGTACCCGCGGAGTTGCCGCCGGCCGCTATTCCCGGCGCAGGATGCGCCCCTCTTCCTTAGCCGTGATCACCCCGCGCCGCCGGATCGTGTCGACGAGCAGCTCACTTAAAAGGAGACCGGTCCGGATGTAGGGTTTGTCCTTCAGGACCGTGTAGCTGTCGCCGCCGGTGGCCAGGAAATCGGGGATGGCCACGGTATAGAGGCTTTGGGGTTGCAGCGGTTGCCGGCCCCCTCCCACCCGCACGTTTTCTACGGAACGGCCGCGCACCTCAAAGGCGATGCCCGAAACCTGAAGAAAGCCGCCGTCGCTATCTCCCCGGAAACCGCGGACGGACCGCTGAAGGACCGCGGCAATCTCGGCCCCCGTCAGCTCCATCACCGTCAGCTCATTGGCAAAGGGCGCGGTTTTGAAGACATCCTCGACCGTCACCGGCCCCTCTTTGATGCTGGTTCGCAGCGAACCGGCATTGATCAGGGCGATCCCGGCGCCCGTATACTCCCGCACGATGTCCGCCACAAAATTGCCCAGCGCGGTCTCCTCGTAGCGGATCCGTCCCCGCTCACCGTCCAGAAAAGTTTCGGCGCGGCCGATCACCTCCTTGAACCGGCCGCCCAGCTGTTCCTGATAGCCGGCCACGATGGCAGCAACCTGCGGGTCCGGCGCGATCTTTGAAGTAATGGGGAGATAGGCGTGATCCACCAGAACGGCCTTTTGAGAGCGGGGATCGATCCGCAGATCGATCCGTCCCAGGTACCGCCCCTTTTCCAGGGCCTGAAAGATCGGAACGGCGCCCATCGATTGGTCGGGCGACAACAGGATATGGTCATGGCCGCCGATGATGGCAGCAAGGTCGGGCAGGGCCGCTGCGAGCGCCTGGTCGGTCCGGTGGCGACTGTGGGAGAGAAGCACCACCGGCCCCCGGGAGCGGACCCCTTCATAGACCTCCCTTACCGACGGCATCGCGTCGTCGACCTTCAGGGGGGCCACGTTGGCGGCCAGGGTGGTGGTCAGCAATTCCTCGGTGGTGACGCCGATGATCGTGACGGCCAGGTTATCGGCAAGGGGAATGGTCAGGAAGGACCGGCAAAGGGGCAGGCCGCTCTTTTTCTCCAGCACATTGGCGCTCAGGAAGGGAAAGGTCGCCCGGGCCTGGAGCTTGCGAAAGTTATCGAGGCCGAAATCGAACTCGTGGTTGCCGACGGTGACCGCATCGACGCCCATGGCGTTCAGGCATTCCACATCGGGCTCGCCGCGGAACACTGTGGAAAGAGGGGTTCCCTGTAGGAGATCGCCGGCGACCAGCACCAGGGTGCGCACCCCTTTACGGCTGTTTTCCGCGCGGATTTCCCGGATCAGGGTAGCCAGACGGGCAATGCCGCCCACTTCCTGCGGCTTCTCTCCGCTCTTGATTTCAAAGGGCTGTAGATAGCCGTGCAGGTCGTTGAAAAAAAGAACCGTCACAGGAACCGGTACCGGCGACGCGGCCGTGGTCACATGACCGGCGC
>JAKAFS010000043.1 GCA_021817825.1 Deltaproteobacteria bacterium
CACGACCCGGCAGGACTTCACCTCCTCCATGATCACCACGCTCAAGGATGGTTCGGCCAATCTGGTCAATTGCGACACTACCGAGGAAGGAGTGAATCTGACGACCCTCCAGACCCAGCAATCGTTGGCGATCAATTCGTTGAGCATTGCCAACCAGTCTGCCCAGTCGGTGCTGAGCCTCTTCTCGTAAGCACGGGTTCGAAAATCGGTTTGTAACCCTTTCACTTGATCGTGCGGGGTGAGGATGGGGGATAACCTCCCATTTCCACCCCGCATGTGATTTTATCCGCTCCATTGAACAGGGGCATTTTAGCGATTCCGTCGCAGGGTTGCTTTAAAAGGAGGCGATAGGGAACGCGGGCGTCGGATCTTTAAATGTGCTTCACGAGCTGACCGATCTCGTCCGCATGGAATTGGCAGGGTCTGATGGAGTGGGCATCGTAAAAATAATTGTCTTTCAGCAGGGCAGGATCGTATTGCCAATGCGATCTGTCGATTCTTCTTCCGTTTTGCCCGCCTTTGCGGGGAATAAGCAGGACCCTGTCTTCATTTTCTTGGCGAAAAGAGAAGATTTTATCTGACGAATACCTTTCGTCGGCAAACCACTGATCTTTACCGGACAGAGATCCGCCGGGACGATGGGCCAGAAATCCAAATAGAGGGCATTCGAATCACTGCTCAAGATCACTTTTTCTATTTTCATTATCCTGCTCCGCTAAATGAGCAAATCCTGTGGCGAGAGATTGCACCGATCCCTATGGCTTACAGGAGGTGTCCGTTGGGGTGCGCCGTTTCACCATGGCATCGTGCTTTGACCCCACGGCTTGCATATAGGTTTTCAACCATTGCCGGGCGCTACGACTAAAATCATAGTTTTCTCTGACATAGCGATAGGCATTGGCGGCGATCCGACACCTGAGCGCTCTATCCTGAACGAGCAGGCTGAGGTATTGCAGCCATTCCTGCTCGTTTGCGGCCAGAAAGCCGTTCTCTCCGTGCTGCACCTCCTCGTAGACCGTGTTTTTCGACAGGACGCAGGGGATCTTGGCGGCGCTCATCTCCAGGTATTTGAGATTGCTCTTGCCGGTAAGATTGAACTTCGACGGCGTCAGGGGAATGACGGCGATGTCGAGTTTCAGATCGCAGAGGACTCGGGCATAATCCTCGGTTTCGACAAAGGGGTGAAATTCCCGCGGGACGCCCTTCAGGACGTCTCCCACGATCTTCTTGACCTTGAGGGTCCTGTCGTTGACGATTTCCGGTCCGCTGCCGTTGACCTTTTCGTACTGCCGATAGACGCCGTCCGACCCCATCAGGACGAACTCGATCCGGTTGCCATGGAGCTTCTTCAATCGGCGAAAAACGTTCGCAAGGATTCGCAGATCCCCATAGTGCGTTTCCGATCCGGCCCAGCCGATCCGCACCTTGTCATTTGGCCGCTCGGCCAGGTCCACCGCGGGGAATTCCTCGAAATCGATGCAATTCGGCAGGACCGCATAACGGATCCCGGCCAATTCCCGATAAAATTCCCCCAGCCCTTCCTTGGTCACGGTGACCAGATCGCAACCCTGCATCCAGCGGAGCATGTTCCGATAGGATGCGGTTTCCCGGTTGTAGAAATGGTGGGCCGGGTTGTCTTTGGGGATGGCATGGAGATTGTCGTCGATCTCGAAGATCTGCACCTTATTGAGCTTGCGGGCCAGTTCGAGGGACTTGTAGGCCTCGTCTCCGTGTTGCCTCTGCCACACGATGATATGGGACCAGAGGATCAGTTCCACCGGGACCGTGATCGTGGGAAAGGCGATGATCTGTGGGAGACGGTTGAGATATTTGGCCGGTCTCTGGATCCGGGCATAGCCGCAGCCGTAGGTGTCGGCCGCCACCATCAGGATGTTGATGGTGCGCCCCTCCCGAAGCAGGTCGTATTTCCGCTTGAATGCCTCCAGCCCGTTTTGGGACCAGAATGCCCGCTCCTGCGGGTCTGCCAGGCGATCGAGGCGGCCGATAATCGTTTCAATCCCCATGCCATTTTTTATCGACCATTGGGAGCGGGGATATTCTATGGGGATTCTGTCAATATTGGGGAATTTTGCTGCATGCTCCTTTTCTCCACCAGCGATTCCCATATTCTGTCCGGACGCGCCTTTAGGGGTAACTCCAGGAGAGACAGTTACTGTCTGGCTGGGACTCCGGCTCTCGCAGCAGACCGAATCCATCACCGGCACTTGGCATCCGGAGCCGTCCCGTAACCTTTCTTTTCCCTCCTGCGCACAGGCCAACCAATCCTGGTAGTGGTCTTGCCGCCGTTCTTCATCCTCGTTGAATACCTCGCCGACAAAGTGGAATTCCGGCCCCAGGGGATTGGGAAAGGGAATGCCCTCTGGAAACAGACCCAGGCTGTCATGGGCCAGGACACTGTCCCGGGATTGATAAAAACGGTAGATCGCCCGGAGGAACTCCTGATCGATGCCGTATTGCCAGTTGTCCCGTTCCTTGAACTGTTCGAGGAATGTCCGGATGGAATTTCCCATATCGAGATGGTTTTTCTTGATCCCCCACATGCCGCCCAGCACGGGGAGATGGTGCGCCGGATGGTCCCGCATGACATGCATGGTCTTGTCGGAAGCCAGCCATTCCTCGACACACTCCTTTTCCCGAACCGTCAATCGGGAATCCGTATCCCTGCTGATGAAGACCTCGGCCTCGGGCAGAAAACGCCACATCATGCCGGGCAAGGCGGAGTCGGTCATGTCTTTGAGTTCCACATGCCCATACTGTCTATAGCGCTCTATGTACTTTTGGGGAACGGTTTCATTGAAATAGATCCACACCGACCATCCAGGATAAATGACCGGGGCCAATTCGATGTTCCTCAGCATGCCTTCGGTGTAGATCTTCTTATCCCCATAGAGGCTGTATGCGATGACCTTCATCGTCTTTCCTCTCCATGTAATAATCCCTCTTTTCGCCCCTCTCTCAGAGGGGCACCAGGCCGATCGGCAGCCTTGCCTCAGGCTTCGGCCAAGAACCGGATATGTTCCCGATAATCCTTCTGAATCCCCTGGTTATAGACGGCCTGGGTTTGGTGAGAATCGAGAAAATAATGTTTGAGGACACTGCCGATGAAATTGTATTTAATGCCGTGGAGGACACAAAAGACGGTTAACGCCCTTTCGACCGTGTGGCCGATACCGGAATAATCCTTAAAGTCGGAGTGGAGAAATTCGGCGAACCAGTTGACGAAGGCCGTAAGCGTCTCCTTTTTCCAGAGGGAGTTGGACGAGCCCATCCATTTTTCCTGATGATGGGTCTCGATAAACCGTTGCCGCTTCTCTTTAAAAACCTCGATTCCCGTCTCTCCCAAGAACTCATGGAGATATTCATAAAACATGAAGTCCTTGTCTATCGGCAGGAAGGAGAAGACCTCCTTGGTCCGGGACTGCTTGACGGCCTGATTGACGATCCGCTCGAATTTGTCGTTCAGCACGACATCGTATTCCAAGAGCAAGTTATACTTGCCGGTGAGCAGGTGGTTCCTCACCAGGGCATACCACCCCGTGAAGGTCACCAACTTAGGCAGATGTTCGATATTCTCGGGCAGGGAACGGGCCACGATCACCTTTTCCGATGGCGTCACCTCCTGGTTGCCCAGAAACACATATTTGTAATGGCGCCCGAATCGCTTTGCAAACTTCCCGGTTCTTTCATATTCGGTGATGATATTGCTGTCATGAACAAAGATAAACGTGTCCATTGCAAGGGACTCCCTTCCCTGTTTTAGTGCCTTTTGCGGCTCTCTGCACAATGGCTCTCAGCGGACTCGCAGAGCGCCTTCCGTGTGATTGCTTCCCGATAGATGCCGGTATTCCAAGGGACACCGCGTTGATGGCTTAATGCCATTGTCCCCTTTCCTGGTTCATCTGGTGCAGGGAAGTCATGGCGATCGACGCTGGAGTCTTCTCGTTCTTTCCCTTTGCCTTCATCTCCCGGCCCACCCTCTTATCCGCCAAGGCCATCGGGGCTCTTTTCAGCAATAAGGATTTCCAGTTTTTGATCTGATTGGGGTTGATGTCGTATTCCTGGGCCAGTTCATTCAGACTTCTTCTCCCCGTGAGCCATTCCGAAAGGATAAAGGCTTTGAAGTCGCCGGTGAATGATCGTCGCTTGATCCTGTTTTCCGCTGTAAAATACGGCTTATCCTTCACTGAATCTTCCATGCGCTGGTCACCTCAATAGGTTCGGATCCCCATGATGTTGTCTCTATCCCTTGATCTGGATGGAGCGATATTCTTCCTTGGCAAGCTGCTTCTGTGGATTCTCCCCGCTGGGCGCCTTCTTTCTCAGCCCCGCCGCCAGACTCAAGCTGATATTGATGATCGGCGTCAGTTTTTCCGGCGCAGGATGGGCCATAATGGAGAAGATCTGCTTGTCGATGAAGGCGCCCAGGGACAGGAGGTTCAATCGCAGGTCGCGGGGAAGCCGGCAATCCTGGGAGGCGAGATCGGCCTGAAAGATGCTCCATATCTGCTGGTTGAACCGGAGAGCCTCGGCGAGCAAGGGGCCTATGGCCTCCGACTCCCAGCAATCAATGCACATTTTGAGTTTCAGGGCCCCCTTGGTCAGCACCTTGGCCTCTGTTTCCCGAGGCGTATCTCCCATTTTTCCTATCTTTTCATAAATGTTCAGGTGATTATCTTTTTGCATCATCCATTCTCCTCATTGATCATCGTTGGGCCTCTACAGGTAGTCCGTCAGCTTCGACCGCTTCAGGAGGTTGGAAACGGTCTCCAAGGTGACCTTGTAGGCCGTCGACTGGGCTTCGAGTTCCACGGCTGCGGTGGTGGTGTCTGCATTCTCCAGCCGCGACGCCTCATCCGCGATCGTCTGGAGATAGGAATCGATACGGGTGTCGGAAATTTCCAATTGCGAAGAAATATTGGATAATTTGACCTGCTCGTTGGTGATGTCGCCGATCGAGGACTCAAGCGCGGCAGTCAACTCCGTGGCCAGGGCATCGGTGTAGGACGATGTCTCCATGGCCAGGATCGCTTGGCTCAACGCACACAGCGCACTGCCAAAGATCGATCCGTCGTTGCCAATGGTGACCGTGCTGTTACTGCTTATTGGCACCTCTTTTCCGCCACCGGTGGTCCCCCGGTAGGCGGCATAGGCGGCGACCTCGTTCCCCGAACTGCCCGTGGCACTGACGGTTACGGAATAGGAGCCGTCGGCCAGCACATTGCCGCCGTCATCCAGGCCGTCCCAGGCATAAGTGTTGCTCCCGGCGTTGACACTGGAGGCAGACAAGGTCCGCACGGCGGCTCCCTGGTCGTTCGCGATCGTGATCGTGACCGAGGCAGCGTCGTCGGCCAGGCCATAGACCAGGTCATCAGCTATCCCTGCGGAGATGGAAACCGCATCGGAATAGGGAGTTGCCAACGAATTATCGCCGCCGTAGAGATAGATCCCGCTCAACTTCGTGTTCGCCAAGTCCATGATCTGCGAATAGATCGACCGGAGCGTCTCAAGATAGGTCTCTGTGGTCTCGTTGCTCCAATCGTCTGCGGTCTGAGCGATCTCCCGGGCCGATTCCAGGAGGCTCGTCACCGCTTCCAAGGTGTTGTTTCCCGCCTCGATCCTGGTGTCGGCTTCGCTGATATTCGCCAGATACTTCGAATATTGGGAAATGGTGCTCCGATCGGACAGGATCTGTCCCATGGCTTCCGGGTTGTCCGAAGGCTTGTTGACCTGCTTTCCCGAGGAGACCACCAGAGAGATCTCATTTAACGTCGCACTTTGCTTCCTGATCCAATAGATGGATTCATTGGTGATCATGCTGTCGGTCACGCGCATCTTACCCTCCTTGCCTTTAGAACCTGTTTTCAACATGGTTTACATCTCCAAGATGGTTTCCAGCATTTCATCTAAAACGGTGATCAACTTGGCCGAAGCCTGGTAAACGCTTTGATATGCCAATAGCTTGGTCTGCTCTTCGTCCGTGGAGACGGCGGAAACGGAATCCCGCAGATTTTGATAGAGGGTTACGGTGTCCGACTGGGAATCATACCGATCACCGGCCTTCTCGACATCGGTTCCCACCCGGGTCACGAGGGCGCTGTAGAAGTCGCTGTAGGTGGCGGTGCCGCCGCTCAAGAGCAGGCTTTCCTGTAGCGCAGCGATGGCGGTCGCAATGGAACCGTCGGTGGACTGGGCACTGGCCGTGTCGGATGCCGCGACCAGACCGGCATCAGCCAGGATCGTTGCACTGACCGCCATGTCCGCGGCCGTGGTCCCGGAGAAAAATGCGGTGCCGGCATCGCCGTTCAAATCGTAACCCGTGGTGTGGAGATCATTGACCGCTTCAATGAGCGTGGCAGCCAACGTGTCCAGGGAGCCCAAATAGGAAGGAATCGTTTCGTCGCGAACTTCCAGTTCGCCTCCCAGCTTCCCGCCGGTCATCTCCGAGGTGATGACTGCGGCATTGCCCTGGTCGTCGATCCAGGTCACGTCCTGCAGGCCGGTCGTCGCATTCGTGGCCGTACCCAGGGACCAGGTGGTCGTCCCCTGGACAAGGGGGGAGCCGTTCGTCAGGTTAATGCTTATCTGTCCATTGTCGCCGGTATAAGTAGTGATGTCGGTCAACGAAGCGAGGTCTTTTACCAGGGTTTCGAGGTTGTCCTGTAGGCTGCCGGTATCCTGCCCCTTGGCGCTGACTTGGGCGATCTGCTGATTCAGTGCCGCGATTTTCCGAATATCCTCATTGATGGCCGCCACCGTGTCTGCGACGTCATCGTCGATCGCCTGCTGCTGTTCGCTGAGTGAAGAACGCTTGCTGTTGAAGAGCCCGGCCAGGGTGTTCGCGTCGGAAACCAAGCTGGACCGCTCTGCGGTCCCTGTGGGATTGTCTGCCAGGTCCTGCCAGGCGCTCCAGAATTCGCTCAACGCCTCGCTCAGCCCTGATCCCTCCGACTCAGCAAAGATCCCTTCGATGCTTCCCAGGTATTCCGCCTGGGCCGTATACTTGCCGAGATCCGTCTGGACGGAGACCAACTGATTGGTCAGGAAGGTGTCGTAGACGCGCTTGGCAGAGGCCGTGGTCCCGTCGTTGGTATCATTGAAGACGACGGTTTCCCTCGTATACCCATCGGTGGTGGCGTTGACGATATTCCGGCTCGTCACCGAGATGGCGTATTGCTGGGTCAGCAGGCTGCTGACCGTATTGTTCATGATTGAAGAGATTGTGGTCATATGTTTTCCCCTATCGGCTCGACAAGCCTAACTTTTTCACACCCTTCACCCTATCCCTGGACCATTACTTCATGTTGACCGTGGTCTGGAGGACCTCGTCCGCGGTGGTAAAGACCTTGGCGCAGGCCTGATAGGCCCGTTGCGCCGTGATCAGATTTGCCAGTTGCGAAGTCAAATCGACATTGGAAGACTCCAGGCTCTCCGAGGAGATGGTGCCGAACTGCCCGGTCCCGGGCGTGCCGAGCACCGCTTCCCCGGAGGAAAAGCTGGCGCTGTAGAGACCGCTGCCCTCGTCCTTGAGTCCCTCGTAATTGGAAAAATTCGCCAAGGAGAGCTGATAGAGATCGGCAGAGGAACCATCGGAATAGGAACCGATCACGATGCCGTTTTCATCGACAGTGATCCCTTGGAGTGTCACCGACGGCGAGCCGTTTTGGCTGGAATCGTTGAGTACGCTGTCGCTCGCGTACTGAACGAGATTTCCGTTCGTGGTTCCGTCATCGTTATAGATATCCCAGATGATGGTCTGCCCGGTCGTCGCCCCATTGGTCAGGTTCAGAGTGAATACCGGATCTGCCGTTCCTGTTTGCAGGGTGCCGCTGGTGCTGAAGGTTAAGGTGCCGGTTCCCCCGGTCAGGGTTCCGTATTCCGAGGCAATGCTGGCTGCATAGGTCCAGGTATTGTCGGTCGTCGACTTGGTATAGGTCATCGTGATGGGGATCTCGTTTCCCAGCGAATCGTAGACGACCGTGGTGGTCGAAAAGGTGCCGCCCGACACCTCCTCGGAGTTGAGAGAAAGGCTGGTAGACATCGATGTCGTCGTGACGGGAACGGAGGATTCAAAGGAGATAACGATATCCCCCAGGGCCCCGAGACTGCCGTTCTCGGCAATGCTATACCCCTGAACGGCGTTGCCGTTGTCGTCGACCAGGGTATTGTTGCTGTCGAAAGAGAAGGACCCGTTCCTGGTATAGTATGTCTGCCCATCATCGGTCTTGACGACAAAGAAGCCGTTGCCGTTGATCGCCAGGTCTGTCGCGGAAGTGGTGCCGGTCACACTTCCCTGGGTCCAATCCGTGGCGATGTCGCTGACCGTCACTCCCGAACCGGTCGTTGATGTCGCCGAGGCCGAAAGGCTCTGATTGAGCAGGTCGGCGAAGGTGACACTGCTCGTCTTGTAGGACGTGGTCCCGGAATTGGCGATATTATTGCTGATCACAGAGATCATCTCGTTATAGGCATTGAGTCCACTAACGCTGGTCATCAAAGAACTGCTCATTTTCCCCTCCTCGTAAGGATTGTTTTAGACGTTATGGGTGGCCGGAGGGCTCGTGAACGTGCACCCTTACGAGCCCGAAACTACAGTCACGTCTCCGTAGGCGATCTGGCCCTTTTCCGTGACCAGATAGGCGATGCCGTTGCTGTAGGTGACGCCCGTGACCGTCCCTGTCACCGATGTAGAGGCCGAGATACTTCCGCCCGAGGAATCGGTGGCCGTAACCGTGAAGCTGTAGTTGCCGGCATCGACCTTGACGCCGCTGTCGTTCGTTCCGTCCCATGTGACCGATTGGACGCCTTCCGAGAGATTGTTGGCGGAAATGGTTTTGACGGTGTTCCCATCTTCATCACTGATCGTGACATTGACATTCGCGGCGTCTGATCCGAGGGTAAACATCAGGTTCGATGAACTTCCGGAGGAAAGGGTGATTTTACTGGTATCGGCCGTGACCGTCTTGCCGATGCAGGACATGGCGCTGGCATTGTTCGTCGAGGAAATGTAGTCAGACAGTGCGGCAAGATATTGGTTTGATTGGATGGATTGCTCAACTTGGGTGAGCGTTGCCATCTGGGAAGTCAATTCCGTGGAGGAAACGGGCTCCGTGGGATCCTGATTTTCCAGCTCTGCCAGAAACAGGGTTAGAAATTGGGTGGTCGAGGAACTGGAATCCGTCGTGCTGGTGGAACTCGCTTGATTGCTGACGCCGAGTAACGCTGAACTGATGGCTGAAGTGGTCATACTCTCCTCCCTAACCGTTGATAAGTGACGCGTCATCCAGTCGGCTTATGGGGCCAGCCGTTTTCGGGCAGTGGTCCACAGCAGTCCTTACGCGCGCAGTGTAAGAACCTTGTTCCCTGTGGACGCACTATTGAGTGATGACGCCGTGTTTAATCGGTGGAGACGGTCTGAGAGATGGCTTGACAACACACAGGAATGGTCTATAACTAAAACACGGGTGTGCGCTGTATGCCACTCGTACCGCAAGGCCAGACACCTGGACCGCCAAGTCTCGTGTTTGGCCTTGCCTCTTTAGAAGTCTCCCCTGTTCGATACCCCTTTTCTCAACTCCTCCTTCCGCGATCGCCTTTTTAATCCGGTCACGACCGTTCGTTGTCCGACTATACAGCAAGCCACACGCCAGATTTGGCCGCCGCCTCCGGCAGTTCTGCATGATGCCGTTTTATTAAATGTCCAGAGGCAGCGGCTTGGCCGGCGTGGCTCGTCACTATTCTGGAGGTACCGCTGACCGGGTGAATTCCCGTTTTTCTTGCGATTCATACTTTTCAATAGATGTCGTGCAGGTTGATGAGACCGCACAGGGAGCGTCATTAGTTTGCGGCTCAATATTAATTTATTGTAATGATTCAGAGGAGCCGTCTGACCGGGAGAGGGGACGTAAGCTGCCTTTGCGGAGGGGGAAATCGTGCAATTTTTTCCACCCCGCATGGTAAAAAATACCGACTGCCGCAATCCTTCTGCGACCGCCTTGCCCACAAGCCTTTTTCATCCTCACTGGAGCGGTTCAGTAACCTCTGCGAACAGTCCCGGAGGACTCTCGCATACCCCTTCGCAATTGTTCATTGTCCGAACTCAGGCGTGGAGACGACGGTCTTCTGTTTCGGCGTGCCGGTATTCTTGAACACCCTGTGTTTCAAGCCCTGTAGCAGGTCTTCCACGTAGGTAAAGCCTCCGGTTTCTACAGAAGACGCTTCATATGAGCACGATCCGGTTTTTGAAATCCGCTGCTGTTCACTCAAAGCTCATTCCATAGATCGGCAAAATGATCGGCAAAAATAATTGCAATAAATTTAATAAGTTTTTAATATGCAGAGTAATTAAAGATTTTTATCGATTTTAAAATCGGCAAATATATCGGCAATTGAAGGCAAGAACATGGACTCTCAAATTCATCGCATGGCGCCACTCCTGCCCGAAGAGGCGGATGAACTTCAAGACCACGCCCTGGAGGTGATCCAGAAATCCGCCGAGCTCGGCACCCGGCAGCATCCTGTGACGCTCAACACGCTTCGGGAACTGCTCAGAATCATAAATAGCTACTATTCCAATCTGAGCGAGGGTCATCACACGCACCCTTACGACATCGTTCGCGCCATGCAGAAAGAATATGATTCCGAACCGGCCAAACGCAATCTTCAGATGGAAAGTGTTGCCCATATCACCGTCCAGCGGAAAATGGAGAAGAAGCTGCGGGAAAAACCAGAAGTCAATGTGACCGGCCGGGAATTTCTCTGTGACCTCCACCGTGAGTTTTCCCGGCAGCTGCCGGAGGCCTTTCGGGTTGTGAAGAATCCGTCCGGGTAAACGCCTGAGCGGATACGCCTCAATCGGGTACAAGGCGAAGGCGGAAATTGTTTCCGGTAGCTCCACAGACATCATTTTCGACATCGTGACCTTCCTGCCGGTTTACCGGAATGACATGCTGAGCGCTGCGTGGAAAATCCTGATCGTCAGCCCCTTTGTTACGAAAAGGCGTGTATCTCAAATGCTCCCCTTCCTGGTCGCCGCGCAGGAGCGAAATGTCAAGGCGGTTGTCGTCACGAAACCGGCATCCGATTTTCGGGAAAAAGACCGGACATCTCTGGAAGAAACGTTGTCCTATTCCACGCCGCTGGTATCAATGTGGTGTTCAAATCGACCTTTCATCAGAAATTTGCGATCTTCGATCAGAAACTCGTTTGGTATGGGAGCATCAACCTCTTGAGTTTCGGCCGTTCGGAAGAGAGTATCATGCGGCTGTAGAATCCGGGCATCGCCGATGAACTGCTCGGGAGCATCCAAAAGTGAATGTTTCGCTTGGGTGCCAGTTCTAATCGACGGCTGATCAGACCGCCTTTGCCCTTTGCGCGACGACCGCGAGGATCTTGTCGAGGATCGGGCTTTTGCCATAGGCCTTCTGAAAATCAGCGGCCAGCGTCTGCGCCGCAGGCCCGAGCGCCGCGGCCATGTCCTGTAGGGTCTTCAAGACCAGCCGGGGCTTGATGGCGATCGCTTCGGCGAACCGCTCCCAGTGCTTCTGCTGGATCCAGGTGGGCCGGTTCTCCCCGCCGATCCTCATGGCCTGTTTCTCCGCCAGACCCGGATAGACCTGGGTGCAGAGGAGATCGTAAAAGGGGGCCAGCCGCGGCCCTTGGTCCGCAAAGAGCATGGCCAGGTTCTTGGCATGGGCGTCGGCGTTGCCGATCAGGCCATTGAAGATCGTCCAGCGCAACAGGGCCATGCGGTCGGCGGCGGGCCGGATGCTCTTTTCCTGCAAGAGGGCAAAGCATTGCGGCAACGTGGGCCCGCCTTCACTTTCGTATTTCTGGTCGGGCAGGAATCCCAGGGCCTGGCAGAAGTCCTCCTGATGGAGGCGCACCAGGCTGCCCTCCTGATTCCGGGCGCGGTCATAACGGCTGATGACGAAGAGCCGGTCAAGGCCCTGGCGGATCGTCACCGTGGGCGTCGGCAGCCCCAGCCTCTGGGCGAGCTGCATGCAGAAGGCCTCGTTTCCCACAGTGTCTTCCAGATCCCTGATGGGCGGCTTCAGGATGTGGCTGCTCGGCGCGTTTCCCGAGGCGATGAAGATCCGGTCCGCGTCCATGCAGATGGGGAGCTTGTATTGCGCGCCGGCCAGGGAAAGGCGCATCCCTTCCTCCCCGGCCATAAGCGGTCTGCGGGGAAGGTCGATGACGATCCGGTACAGCTCCTCCTCGTCGATCTCCCGATAGCCGGGTTTCGCCGCAGGCGGCTCTCCGGCGGGCAGCACGGACACGGCCCCAGCGCATTCCCCGCCGATGCGGTTCAACATGGCGAAGTCGTTGTCCGCGGAGATCCGCAGGCGCTGCGCGATGACCCGCTTGATCTCCTGCTCCGGCAGGAGGTTGGAAAAAAAGGGCCGGGCCAGATCGTCGGGATAGGGTTCCGCCTGCAAGGGGAGGCGTAGCGATAGAGGGACCGCGCCTGGACGGTCGATCCAGGCCGCATCGTATTGGAAGACGAAGCGCCGCTTTTCATCGAGCCAGAGCCGGCCGATCTTCTCCCCCTGGAGATAGACGTCGAGGCCCGGGAGGTCTTGGTCGGCAGTGCTATTCATTCGGCCACTTCCTTGCGGCAATGGTCATGTCGAGCCCCAGGGCCGTCAGGACCTTGAGGACCTTTCCCACCTGTACGGTCTCTTTGCCGTTTTCCAGATCGGACAGGAACCGATACCCGACCCCGCACAGGGCTGCGGCATCGGCCAGGGTCAGCCCGTCTTCCTTGCGCTTTTTCCTCACCGCCAAGCCGATATCCGCCGCTGTCGCCACCTTATTTTTCAATGAATCCTCCTTGATTCCCTTTCGGGAATAATAGCCGCTCAGGCAGGAGGAGTCAAGGGGAATATTACCGATAGGGAATAATTTACTTGAGACAAGTCTTTTTGAGCATAAAAATTACCGTTCGGGAATAAACGGCGAGAAGAAGGCTGAAAGTCTCCCGCCGCTCCCCAGGAAAAGGCCGCTCAGAGTTTAAAAATATCAGGAAAAGGAGAGTTAGAGTCTACTAAAGCAGATATTTTTAAACTTACCGTTTGACACCTCCAGCGGCAGCTCAATCTGCCGGTCCATGCGGGCGACAAGTCCGCGCTCGCAACGGCTGCATGACCATAGAGTTCCACCAGCGCCCTTGACAGAACGAGGTCCTGTTCGACCTGGGCGTCCGTCGGCCAGGGGACGCGAGCCCGCCAGGCGGTGATCTGTGCTCGGGGAATCAAAATTCCACCTCCACCGTTTCGTTAGGGATGACCCGCCACCGCGGATCGCTGGGGGTGTTACCTTTCTCCTGACCCGGTGCGAGCAGGATGGGGCGGTAGCGCCGGGTCTTCAATCGCTCCGCCAGCGGGTCCGCGAGACGCTTCTCGCCGAGTTTCTCCAGCATATAGCCCAGCGCTGCACATCCGAGACGGCGTACAGGTCCGCAAGTCCTGCCAGCGCCTCCGGGGCAATCTTTTCGGCCAGTTCGCCAAGGACGCTGGCAATGTTGCCGATATGTCCTGCCGCAGGGGCGAAACGGACGAGATCGAAGGCGGTCGCCTCCGGGGTGGAAACCCGCATCGAGCCGGTCTCGGTTTGGATATCGACCACCGACGCCTGTTCGACATGGCGTCCCATATGGAACCCGATCCGGACCCGCCCCGCCTGCACCGATCGAGTCGGGCGGTCGGTGACGACTTGAAAAAGCATCGGCTGCTGGTGGGCGGCGCCGTGGATCGCCGCCGCGCTCAGAATGCCTAAATAGTAGGGTTGCCCAAGGAACCGCATCAGGTCATGAATGAACCAGCTTGCCGGCGGGGGCTGGCGATCCGACCCTTCTGCTTGAGTCTCCGTAAGGCCGCCTCCAGCGCGATGGCCGAGCGCTGATCGGCATCTATCGCTTCGGTCAAGGTGAAGGTATAGCGACCCTTGGCCTGGAGTGCGTCCACAAAAGCGGTTATTGAGGTGAGCATCACAAAGTTCCTTCATCCATTTCGTTTGCGAAAACCAACAGATAATATCAGCTTTTGCAAGTGAAATGGATGGAGCGCCCCCTTACTGACCTTCCGGTGCTCATGGCGGCACCGGAGATAAATATGGTCTGCCTATCGTGTCTATAGCGTCTATAGACGCCCTGTTCTTAGACTTTTGCTTTTATCAGCTTCTACCATGCCTTCAAAAAAGGAGGCGCACATGGAAAGGGCAGGAGAGAACAGGGGCGGCAGGACAGGACATCGCCGAGATGCACAAGGCTGGATCAGTCACAAATCAGTCACAGTCCAAAAAAAGAAGGGTCACAAGCCCTTCTCAGACTTGTAACCCTTTGATCTCATTGGTGCCGGAGGTCGGAATCGAACCGACACTTTCGCAAGGAAATGGGGATTTTTGAGACCAAAAAACTAATAATATCAAGCCATTGATCTCGTGTTTGATTTCCCGTAAGATGTCAAAAAAAGGGGTCTAAACGGTTTCTACCTGTTCCTGCCTGCTTCCGTCTCTTCCGAGACGTTTCTCTGAATTCCATCACAAATTAGTCACGGGAAAAGTGCGCCCTCATCACGAGATAGCGCGTTCCCCGCGGCGGTCCCTGGCGCCTCTAAAAATGATGTTGCAGCTGCACGGCGTGTCCTGGGAGGACACAAAATGCGGCCGGAACATGATCTTCAGCGGCCTTTCTTGTGGCCTCTCACATTCACGGCCTTCCATTCGAGAAGCGGATGGCGCCGGATGCGGTCCTGCAACACCTCATCGCCGGTCAGCAGCTCAGGGACGATTTCACCCTTATCCAGTATCCTGTCGAGAAATTCCTGCTCCGGCGCAGTAAAGGGTAGCAGGCCAGCGAGCAGATTGCGGCAATCCTCGACTAGGCCTTTGCCGAAACGATCCTTCCGGATCTCAGCGCTCCCTGCGGTCCTTAGCGTGGGGATGAGCTTCTGTTCCAGGTCGGCGGTATCGACATCCACATCCGTCAGTGCAATGGTCCGCCAATCCTTGCGGCTCATGGCGCCGTAGACCACAAAGGCCAGGCGCAGCCGCTCCGGATCGAGGCCGCCCATCCGGAAGAGATTGCTGCAATCGAACAGATCCCGCGCCTGCCGCCGCGAAAGCAGCGCCGAGAGTTTGCCTGCTGAAAGCTCATGGACGTCCACCACCGGGATGCCGGCAGCCTGCCAGATCCCGACCGGCCGTGAATCGATCTGCTGCACCGGCCAAAGCGGAATGCGGAACATGAAATTGAGATCCACCTCCAGGTTGCCGCCCTGGCCAGCGGCGCTGGGATAGCGGAGCTGCCATTTGCCGCCTGCATGCTCCGTCGGCACGCGCCGGACTGCATATCCCTCCCGGGCAAAGACCGCCTGTAGGGCCTCCTCGACCTTGGGCCGCTCCAGGAGCATCGTTTCCCGGTCCGCCGCACCCACGTAATTGAGATCGATGTCCACCGAAAGGCGGGGAACAGCAAAGATGAAGATGTTCAGGGCCGTCCCGCCCTTGAGGACCAGCTTGTCCTTCAGGAAGGGATGGCTGCGGATCGCATCGAGCAATTGGAGCAGCAGGGCGACCTTTTCCAGCATGTCCGGGCGAAAGCCGGTGGCTTCCGCTTGGGCGGCGAGCGTTTCAGGGGAGATCTTCATGACGGTTCCTCCCAGGTTCGGTCATAAACCTCTTGGGGAACAACGAGGTTCCAGGCGGCCACAAAGCGGCCCGCGTTCCTACGTCTCCGTTCCAGGTAATGGGGCCGCTGCGGCCGGAGGTCCCGGAAGACCTTCAAGTGCGCCTCATCGACCATCAGGCCTTCCCGGTGCTGCTCCAGGAAGAAGCCGACCTTGGCCGCAGTCGTGGCGTTGCCCAGGTGCTGGACGTAGACAGCCACCTTGTCGAGATCGAAAAACGCCACGGACTCGAGGGAGCGCCATATCTCCTCCCAGCTTCCGGTCAGGTCTGGCCGGTGGAGGACGTCCACGAAAGTCCTCTCCAGGCCTGTCACCCGGACCTCCAGACCGGCGCGGTCGGCCTTGACCACATCGAAGGAGGCAGCGACTTCTGGGGCCAAGGGCCGGGGAAAACGAAGTCCCTTGAACTGGTAGGACCGGAAACTGACGGGACGCGCCGGGGCGGCGGCCAGATAGGTGAAGTGCTCGTAGACCGAGTAGGCCTTGCCGTGGAACTCCAGGGCCGTATGGTAGGCGAGCACCGCATCCTTCGTCATCCGGGAGGCCAGGAGGAAGGGATCCACGGGATAGGACTCAGAGGAAGCCCCGGGCGGAACGACGGCGTAGAGGCCACGGCGCACCCGAACCAACCGGCCCGACTTTACGTGATAGAGGAGCAGGGCATCCTGGGTTCGCACATTGCGCGGACCTTCAGAGGCGAGAAAGGCGGCAAGCTCATCTCCTGTAAAAACCGGATGCCTGTTGAAGAAATGTTCGAGTCTCATTGGATCACTCTTGATGATTGTCAGCGTAACACGTAATTTATTTACGTATTTTGATGATAAATGTCAAGTAACGCATAGGATCACGGTTGACTTTCTTGACAATAATAATCACAACACGTAAATTTATTACGTGTTGTGCATGCAAATGTCAAGTCCTATGCTGAAATCAACCCCTAAAATTCTTTTCCTATATCCCCTGTGTCCTCTGTGTTCTTAGACTTTTTCTTTTCCGTGCTTTTACCATGCCTCCAAAAAGGAGGCACCCATGGAAAGCCAAGGAGAAGACAGGGGCGGAAGGGCTCAGCAGCAAACCACCGGCCATGCCAAATGGACCTTTATGGTCTACATGGCCGGGGACAGCAACCTCGACGGCGCGGCCCTCCGGGACATCGCCGAGATGGCCAAGGCCGGCGCCCATCATCACACGGAAACGCTCCGCAACGCGAAGTCATGGACGGCATCGGCAAGGGCGTTATCACAAATTTATCACAGCCCCAAAAAAAGAAGGGTCACAAGCCCTATCTCAGACTTGTAACCCTTTGATTTCATTGGTGCCGGAGGTCGGAATCGAACCGACACTTTCGCAAGGAAAGGGGGATTTTGAGTCCCCTGCGTCTACCAGTTTCACCACTCCGGCACGGCGGCGATTATTATGATTGAGGCCCTAAATGTCAAGAGAAATATGGCCAACAAAAGAAAATGGGTTGACATTCAGCAAATGATTATGTTAGGAACCGCTTTCTTAGCGAAAGTCAAGCCGTGGGGTTGTAGCTCAGCTGGGAGAGCGCTTGAATGGCATTCAAGAGGCCGCGAGTTCGATCCTCGCCAGCTCCACCATATAAGCAAGGGGTTAAGAGCAATCTTAACCCCTTATTTATTGTCCGCGACTTTCCGCTGCGGCTCGTCTGATAAGTCATTATGTTTGCAGAGCTTCTTGTTCAGAGAGGTCGCGCTTCGACTCAAGCAGGGCTTTGACTTCGGAAATGGAACGGCAAGGCAGGATGCGGTCTACCAGGGCGTCAAAGGGATGCTTGGGTTCCTCGCCCGGAGGGGTTTGAAACATCGTTGTCACTTTTTTGATAAAAGCGCTATAACCTCCTGCCATCGCCGGGTTGTACTCCCATATCGTTCCGGAAGGGAGGAGACCAAAGCAACACAGCTTCACGACTGTGATTCCCGGCTGCAGCACAATTCTTGCGGAAACCAGCACTCGCTCGGAGTTGTCGAGCTTGATCTGACAGAAACGCTGATATCTGTTATTTGCATAATTAACGACCGCTCCCACGCAACCCTCCAATTTCAAAAAAGATCCGCAATTTACAGCGCCTTTGTTATCATGCTTGTCGCCAATCTTCAATGGGCTTCATCCGAAACGATTTTTTAGCCGAACAACATCCCCAGCCAACGGCTGATCAGCCCCAGCCGGTAGAGCAGATAAAACGTCAGGGCCAGCACGGCGACGACAATGATGAGCTTCGGCCAGGGGCTCTTCTTTTCGGCGAAGGGATCCTCCAGGGACCGGGAGGCCCCTTCCGGCAGGGCGGCCACCTTGGTCAGCGAACCGCCGAAGGGGACGTTGATCTTCAGGCGGCCGTTGATCGCCCAGCCGTTGGCGTCGAGCAGAGGACCGATCATCCGCTGGCGAAGCTTCAGCCAGGCGAGGATCACCGAGGGGCCCGAGATGATCAGCACCACGGCCACGACGGCCAGGAGCATCTGCCACCAGTAGAGTTTCAGAAAACCCGTGATGATGGCGGCAACGGCAGTCCCGATGGCCCCCACGGCCAAACCGATGGCGGCGAAGATACCGGCGAACTTCGCGACGTCGAAGGGCTGGGCCGGCGGCACCGGCGGTGCCCCGGCTGCCGTCTTCTGAGTCGCCAGGGCAACGGCCAAAGCCTGTTTTTCCGCCCGCGCCTTCTCCCGGGCCGAGGCGAGTTTCGTGATCTGCTCGTTGACCATCTTGCCCAGCTTTTTATAGGGCATCCAGAAGGATTGGCGGATGCTGATCGGATGCTCGATCAACCGAACGATCGTCGCGTCCCAGCCCCCCCGCTGCGGTCATAGAAGACGCCGTTGCGGCCGACCATCAGAAAGTCGGAATCGCCCCCCGTGAAGGCGGCGGCGATCGTCATCTTCTCGGTGCCGCCGCAGCGAATGCAGTCGCAGTAGGCCAGGTAGATCTTGCTTAAGCTCGCCAGCTCCGCATGCTTCCCTACGTCCTGCACCCGGACGCAGAGGTCGCAGCTGCGCCCGTCCAGATAAAGAGTCCCGGCCTGAAAAACGGCGTTTCTTCCGCCGGTGTAGAACTCACGGAAGGAGACGAAGTTGTCGACGAGCCGCCGGAGGTCCCGGTGGTAGCGGACCAGTCTATCCAATTCGGCGATATGGGCGAACTCCGATTCCAGGGCGCGGTCCGCCTCGATCAGGGCGGTGATGGCGGCCTGGGACGGACCGTTCAGGATCTCCCGGATCCGGTCGCGGCCGAGTTTTTCCACCGCGTCCCCCGCTTTGCGGGAAAGCCAGCCATCGTAGGCGGTGAACCGTTCGCGGATCCGGAGCCATTCCGTTTCGGTCAGCGCTGGCCTCTCTCCCAGGAGCGGCCGGACCACGGCCGCCGCAAAAGTCGCCAGGGCGCCGCTCCAGGCCGGATTGACGTCCCCGGCCAGGGAAAGCGGCTTATCGACGCCGATCTGCGCCAGCGGGAATCCCGCGACCTCGGGGGCGGCCGGCGTCAGATCCTTTTGGGCAATGACGATGTACTCCGTTTCCTGACGATTCAAGGCAGGCAGGGCCCGGGGATCGTAGCGCGCCAGGCGGCAGCGGGTGAAATAGTCGTCGATCTTTTCCTTGACGGCCAGAAAGGCCGCGGCGGCTTCCGGCGACGCGTCGCCCAGGGGCGTGCCCCCCTCGCCGCCGTCCGCTTCCCCGCACCAGGCCTCGTAGGCCCGCGCCGTCGCGAAGAAGAGGTCCGATTTTTCCTGCGTGATTCCGGGTTTGCCGCTCCGGTCCGTTTCGGCGCCCAGACAGTCGATGATGTCGGCAATGACCCTCTGCACCTCGGGATCATCGGTCACATCGGCCGGGACGATCCCGTCGCCGTTGAAACGGGTCTGGGCAAAGATCGCCGCCGTGTCGGCCGTATCGTTGACGTTGATGGCAGCCGCCTGGGGTTTGCCGAGGGTGGACAGAATTTCCCGCGCCGAGCTCAGGATGTTCTTCCCTTCCGGGGAGTCATCGTTGATGGCGGCGAGCGGCAGATCCGGATTTCCTTTCGTCAGGTCATCGGGGTTCTTCAGGAGCGCTCCCGCCCAGCGGACGGCGGCAATGATCTCGGGGACGCGGATGCGGCCGTCGGCGTCGCTGTCCAACAGCTCCAGGGTCCGCCCGTCGAACTCCAGGCCCTTGGTCGGGCAGCTCAGGGCAGCCCAGAGTTTCTGATCGAGCTGATCGAGGGCCAGCAGATCGGCCCCTGAATCCAGTCGGACCTGGTCGAAACCGCCGGAGCGGAAAAACCGCCAGCGGTGCCTTGCCTCCTTTGCATTTCCGGTAAAGATCCCTCCCACCATGACGAACCTCCTTTCCTGAGCCAAGTCCAATGGGCGTGCCGCAAAGTCCATCCCCAGCGGCGTCACATTTCGGCGTAACCCCGTCCGCCTGGGCTGATTCACCCCGGGCTGGATTCGAACGGGTTTGCCATCATTGAGTCGTCATCATCCTATCATCTTTCGGAGAAAATCGCTTCAACCGTTGTTTACTCCTGCTGCGCCCGCTGCCAGTCTTCTTTGATCACCTCCAGAAGCTTCTGGGAGGCCTCGGAACTCAGGATGATATCCTCGAATGCCGGGGGACAGAGGAGCTTCTGCATCAGGAGCCCGTCGCCGTCGAACCAGCGGGGCAAGGCGCCGCCGAAAAAGTAGCCCCGCCTGCGGAGGAGCTCCGCGGCCCGACCGACCCAGGGTTCGGTCAGGTTCAGCCAGACTTGCAAGACGATGCTTTTCTTGGCGCGGGCGTTGTCCTCCTGCTCGGCAAAGCGGGCCGCAAAATCGCTGCCGCTCGCCGGAACGGCCAAGCGGGCCACCTGAGCGAAGGTGAAAAGGCTCGTTTCTATCTGCGACGGGGTGCCGGCAGGAAGGTCCGCCTCGGACAAGGCGATCTCCCGGGTGTCGTCAAGGCGGGCATAGATCCTCCGAAGCGAATCCTCATACACTACAGGCAGATAAATGCGATGGGGTTTGGGGTTGTAGCACCGGAAAGCGTCCAGCGTCGCCACGCGGCCGGCGGTGGGTTTTTCTTTCCCGTAGGTCTGTGCCGGCATGAGAGCCACTTCCAGAGCGGTGGCCACATGCCGGAAGTCCTCTTCCATGCTTTTCTGCATATAGGGGTGATAGCAGACCGATTCGCCGAAGGTTTCCTCGATGCTGGGCATTGAGGGAACGAATTCCTCGAACATGAAGCGCAACATTTCCGCGTTTATCCCGCCCTTGCGGTATTCCTTCAGGACGAGGCCCGCCCCTCCCTCGTAGAGGGACGCATAGGGCGCCGAGCGGAAAAGATGTTGGACACCGACCACTTCTCTTTGCGTCCCCCGGGCGACAATCGAATAATACTGGCCTTCGGCGTTCGCGGCGGTGAGAGCTTCAGTGTCGTAGAACAGCCGGATCGGGTAGCCCTCTCCGTAGACGGCCCGGAAGAGTTCGCCGATCCCCGGCGCATCGGCGGGACGAAAGGTGCCGACGGTAAAGGTCCTCGGTTCGGGGGCCATGGTTTTGGTGCTGTCGCCGGTCATCGGTCAATCCTCCTTGCCTTGAGAATCATGGCTCCGGCCTCCAGCGGCGCTTCAGCGTCACGACCAGCAAGAGGCAGCAGAGTACGATACCGGTCGCGAGGTAGAAAAGGCACGCAAAATCGGCCCCGAAGGCGATGAGGAGGCCGCCCAGATAGGGAACGAAGAAGTAGGCCATGTCCATGGTGAAGAGTCCCAGATTGGTGTTGAGGCCCCGCATGAGGGGCGGCGAGGCGGAAAACAAAAGGGCGTTCAGCAGGGGCAGGATCACCCCCATGCAGAGGCCGTAGAGGCCCGCAAGGGCATAGAAGGCCAGCCTTTCCCGGGCCTGGGGCAGCGCGAAGAGGCAGGGGATCAAAAGCAAAAGCCCCCCCTGCACGACGACCAGCTTGTTCATCCTGTCGAAGAGGATGCCGCCGAAGGCGCGCACGGCGATCATCGTCGCCATGGAGAGGGTGAAGAAGAGGCCCACCTCGCCGCCGCCGGTCGAAAGGGCCAGATCCTTCATGAAATAGAAGAGCGTCGCGTGGGCCAGATAGACCAGCAGTGTCGCTGCCAGCAGCGCGGAGACGGCCCACAGCCCCAGATTCTCCCGGATCTCGCCGAGGGTGGGGCGGCGCATCAGAACCCCCTCCCGGCCGCGGAGCGCCTCTTGGACCCGTCCCCGCAGGGCGAGCGAGAGCAGGATCGCGAGGACGGCGAAGAGCGAAACGCCTGCATAGAGGTCAGCCTCGTTGCGGACCCGGGGCAACAGGGCCTCGGTCAGGGGCGGGATCACCGCGTAGGGGATCATGGTCGCGATGCTGATGATGCTGAATCCCTGTCCGCTTTTTTCCTTGGGGATGAAGTTCACGACGAGCGAAATGGCCCCCGACGTCAGGAGCACGAAGGCCGTCCCGTGCAGCATGCGGACGACGATCATGGCCGGGACCGACTGGACCCACATATAGGAGCAGGAGACGGCGATGAGGAGGAAGAGCGAGGCCAGCATGACCGAGAGGGCATTGCGCACATGGAGCCAGGGGAGGATGACCAGACGCAGGATGAAAGCCGTCATCGGTTCCAGGCCGACCAGAAAACCGCGCCACCCGACCGGGATGCCGATGGCGCCCAGGTAGTGGTAGAAGCTGTAGAAGACGCTGACGTTGCAGATGGCGGTCAAGAGGACCACCGTCAGGGCGACAAACTCGAAGGTCATCCATTTCCAGGACTGGGACATCGCGCCGTTCTTTCTTCTTGTCAGGGCAGAATCTCTTTCAGGGCGGCCAGGAAGGCCTCCATCGCCTCCGGCAGCCCCAGAGTGATCCGGATGTGGTTCGGATAGCGAAACCCCGTCATGGGGCGGATCATGATCCCCTCCCGCATGAGCTTCCGGTAGGCCAGGGTGTCGCTGAGCGGGAGCTTGACGATCAGATAATTGCCCTCTCCGGCGATCACCGGGAGCCGCAGTTTCTCCAACTCCTCCCGGAGAAAGGCGCGGCTCTCCCTCACCAGGTCCCGGGTCCTCTGCACATGGCCGGTATCATCTTTCAAGGCGGCCAGGGCCGCTTCTTGAGCGACACGGTTCACCGAATAAACCACGCAGGTCCGGCGGATCATGTCCACGACCTCCGGGGCGCCGACCAGATAGCCGATCCGCAGCGCGGCCAACCCGTACATCTTGGAAAAGGTCCGAAAGACGACGAGGTTCGGATAAGCCTTGAGCAGGGAAATGCCGTTCGGGAAGTCTTCCTTTTCGACGAATTCACAGTAGGCCTCATCGACGACAACGATTCGTTCGCCGCCGACGGCATCGAGAAACGCCGTCAGTTTCTCCCGCGACCAGTAGCTTCCCGTGGGGTTGTTCGGATTGCAGACGAAGAGGACCTTGGTCCGCTCGTCGCTGGCGGCCAGCATGGCCGCATCGTCGAATCCCTCGTCCTTCAGGGGGATGACCCGCGCCTCGATCCCGGAAAAGACGGCCACCCACTCATAGACGGCAAAGGTCCTGTCCGCCGTGACGATGTTGTCCCCCGGTTCGCAAAAGGCCTTGATCACGAAGGCGATCACCTCATTGGCCCCGTTGCCCACAAGGACTTGATCGGGATCGACGCCCTGGATCTCCCCGATGGCTTGCCTGAGGTAGTAGGAATCGCCGCTGGGGTAGAGGGCGCCCTGGGACGGCGGGAACCGCCGGATCACCTCTTGCGCCGCAGGCGGCGGTCCCAGGGGATTTTCGTTGTTGTTCAGACGAAAAAGCCGCGGACAGCCGTAGAGCTTCATCAGCTCCGCATCGGGCTTGCTGGGAATATAGGGCTCGAATTCCCGGACATAGGCCGGGACCAGACGGTCAAGATTCGGTTGCGTCATGATGCTGGAAGACCACGATGTCTGCGCGCCCCGCAAAGGGCAAAAGGAGCGCCGGCTGGAAGCCCCGGTCCATGAGGATCGGGATCAGCTCCGCATGCCAGGGAATGCCCAGATCGACTTCGAAGAGCAGGTTGTTCAACCCTTCCTCCCAGAGATAGCGGATATGTCCGGCCACATTGGCGGCCCAGTCCGCGCCGGGCCAGAGAGGCCGCAGGGTCGCCTCCGCCCTTTCCCGGGAAATTTCGACGGCAAAGAGAGAAGAGCCGAAACGCTTCTCTCCCATATCCCGGACAATCCTGATCTCCCGGGCCAGGACGAGCCGGTCGTACTCGCCGCCGAGCCACGCCTTCAGTTCCTCGGGAGACCAGACCTCGCCGCCCGGGTCCTCGTGGAGAAGCCGAAAGAAGAAGGGCCTCTCGACGGTTGCCCGGCCCGCGACCCGATAGGATAGGAAGCCGAGAGGTTCGAAGGAGAACTCCAGAGCCTTCGGAAGACCGGAAAGGCTGAGCAGCCCCAGGGCCTTTGTCCTGGCCACCTTGCCAAGCAGGGTCTCCAAGAGCGCCTGGCCCGTGGCGGCCTTTTCGCCGCGGTGAAAAAGATAGGGCCCGAAGAACTGTATGATCCGCTCCGAACGCTCGCAGAAGAGGATCCCGCCGACGATCTCCCGGTCCTGGTCCATCGCCGTGAGGCACTGGTACTCCCCGCTGCTGACCATGTCCGCCACTTTTCCCGGCGTTTCGAAAAAAGCGGGCAGATCATGGTCGGCGCAAAGATGACCGGTCAGGAGGGCAAAGCGTTTGATCCGCTCCGGATCGGGGGACTCCAGGGTGAGACGTTGCGGAGCCTCGGGACAGGAAAACAGTCCGGCGATCCGGGGATAGGTCTTCTCTTTCGTAACGCCCAGCAGGACCCGGTCGGCCTTCTCCACGGTGAGCTGGAGATGATCGACGGAGCGGGAGGCAATCATGAGACCCATCTGATCCAGGGCGCCGGAGCATTCGTCCGCCGAAGCCGGGTTGAGACCCTTGAAGTCCAGGGCCGAAGTCACGTTGAGTCCCTTGAAGTTCAACTCCCGGGCGGGAAAGCGGAAGAAAACCCGGATGTCGTAAAGGCCGTCGAGACAGGTCATCTCGAGCGTCTTTCCCGGGCAAACGGAATGGCACAAATAGATGAAGATCTCTTCCGTCGCCAGGGCCAGCTTCAGGGTGGCGGGTTTCGCCAGGCCGAAGAGACCGGACACGGTTTCCACGAACTGAGTCACGACGGGAAGAAACGGGACGCTGGCTGCGAGATGCAATTGAACGGTACGGTGTCTGGATTCGCCCATCTTCATTTCCTTCCCTTAGTGTGACGGTGTGCCTCTGAGGCCGGACAACGGCAAAACTATAGGAAAAAGACCGCGGCAAGTCAATGGAATTGACAGGCGGCGGTGATTTAAACCGGCGGCGCGGACCGGAAAAGGCGCCTATATTTTCAAGGTAAAATAGAAACAGGCGCCCCGGTCGACCTCGCCTTCGGCCCAGACCCGGCCTCCATGACGGTGGATGATGCGTTGCACCAGGGCCAGACCGACCCCCGTTCCTTCGTAGTCCTCGGCGCTGTGGAGTCGCTGAAAAACGCCGAAGAGCTTGTCGTAGTATGCCATATCGAAGCCGACGCCGTTGTCCCGGACATAGTAGACCTGTTCACGATCCTTGTCATAGCCGCCCACTTCGATCAAAGCCTCTTTGCGAGACCGGGTGAATTTGACCGCATTGTGCAGGAGATTGCTGAGTACCTGCCGGATAAGCGTCCGGTCTCCCCTGCCCGGAGGAAGGTGACCGATTTTGAAAGTCATTCGCCGGTCCGGATGGAGGAACTGCACCTCCTCCCAGAGCGCCGCCGCCAAGGCCTTCAGGTCCAGCATCTCCACCGACAAAGGCGCCCGGCCCATCCGGGAGAAGGCCAGGAGGTCTTCGATGAGTTGCCCCATCATCCGGGTATTGTCCCGGATGATATTGAACTGCCTCTGGGTCTCGGCGTCGAAACGGGTTCCCTGCGTCCGGAGGATCATCCGGGAGTAGCCGTCGATGGCCCGCAACGGGGCCCGCAGGTCGTGCGAGATGGAGTAGCTGAAGCTCTCCAGCTCCCGGTTGAGTTCTTCGAGCGTCGCCGTTCGTTCCCGAACCAGTTCTTCCAGGTGGTCGCGATGGCGCCGGAGCTCCTGTTCATCGCGGATGCTCTCGATCTTCGCCCCGGCCAGGGACGCCACGGCCAGGTAGGTGTTGAGGAGGCCGTTTCCGAGGGGAGAATCGTCCCCGTGGCCGACGAGCATGATGTGCTTCGTCTGGCTTCCCGTCGGGATGGGAATGAAGGCCGTCCGGCTCGATTCGGGAAGGGCAAGGATTTCGGTCGTGAGAAAACCGCTTTCGAGCACATCGGAAATCACCCCCCCGGATTTGCCGGTGCGCAACTTTTCCCTAAAGAGCGGATCGGGAAGGGTGCTGTGATGCACCATGATTTCCCCGGAAGGCTCCCGGCAGGCAAAGGCCACCCAGGCGGCCCCGTAGAAAGTCGTCATCAGACGGGCCAGATGTTCGCAGACATCCTGCTGATCCGTGAGGCGCACGATATACTGGGCCGCTTTGATGAACGCCTCGTTCCGGGATTCGTCGTTACTGGAGGGCAGGTCCATGGATCAGCAAGGCTCCATAGGTTTGAGATAGAGGTTTTCCAAAAACAACGGTTCAAAGGCGTCGCATTGGGACAGGTTGAGCAGCCGCGCCGTCTGCCGGATCGACTCCAGGGAGGCCCGCGCGGCCGGTGACGCCAGCGCGAGCTCGCATCCGGCCAGGGCGGTATTCCCGCACAAAACGACGGAGGCGGCCCCGCTGTCGGGAAGCAGGCCGATCCGCTGGGCGTTTGCGACGTCAAGGAACCGGCCGAAGGCGCCGCCGACATACACCCGCGTCAGTTCCTCCGCGGTCATCCCCGCGGCCTGAAGTAGGACGCCGATTCCCGCCCCGATGGCCGCTTTGGCGCGCTGGAACAGATCGATATCCCGAGGGCGGAGCAAAAGCTCGGTCTTTCCCTGTCCCAAAGGAAAGCCGCCGTCCGCCAGGGGGGCGGTGAATTTTCCCCGGACGTTGACCAGACCGGCGCGGACGAGTCCGGCGATCAAATCCACCAACCCCGAGCCGCAGAGGCCTTGGGGTTCCCTGCCGCCTATCGCATGAAAAGCAAATTCTCCGGAAGCGGCACGTTGTTCAATGCGATCGATCGCGCCGGGTTCGGCCGGCATGCCGCAACTCAATCCGCACCCCTCGAAGGCCGGTCCGCCGGCGGCGGAGGTGGCCCACAGGCGGGCGCCATCCCAGAGGGCGATCTCGGAATTGGTGCCGAAATCGATCAGCAGACCGGCCCGGGTGCTTGCCGTCAACCCCACCGCCAGAACCCCTGCCAGCAGATCCGAGCCGACGAATCCGCCTAAGGGCGGAACGACGGTCACGGCGGCATCGGAAGCGATTCCCCAGGCGGCGCACCAGGGCCGGGTATCTTCCGGAAGACAATCGATCGCGGCGGTCCAGGATTTCGGTTGCATGAGCAGCCGGTAATTCCGGCCCGAAAGGAGTGCCAGCTCCGGCGTGTTCCCGACGATGGCCACCTGGGTGATTTCCTGTAGAACGAATCCTTCCCGCGAGCCGATGTCGAACAGGGCCTCGCCGATGGAATCCAGGGCCAACCCGCTGAGCTTGCGGGCGCAGGCTTCCCCTTCGGCGGCCGCAGTGATCCGGGTCATCACGTCGGCGCCGTAGAGATGTTGCCGGTTCAACCCCGCGCGGCCCGCCAGCCGTTTCCCCTCAGCCAAATCCCAGAGAGTCGCACTGATGTGGGTCGTTCCCAGATCGACGGCGACGCCCTTGGCGCGGCATTCACCTTGCCACTGCGTCCCGGACGTCTCAATCCGCGACTGGGAAAGAAAATATTCATCGGCCGCCGGGCTTCGCCAATTCGATTCCGGCGCGGGGTTGACGAGCGAGATTTGCAGATTCTCTCCGGGAACCACCTGGCAGGCAAGGCGGATTCCCCGGCGGAGCTGTTCCCGGCTCAGGCTGAGCCGTTCGTTTTCCGTCGGCCCGTTGACCGTTCCCGCTTCGATCCGGACGAGGCAGAGGCCGCAGACGCCGGTACCCCGGCAGCCGGAGCGGACCCGGACATCGGTGGCATCCAGAATGTCCCGTAGCGATGGACCCGCTCGGAATGAGAGGGCGGTTTGTCTTTCCCCCCCTGTGACCTTAAGTTCCGGCATGGGCTCTCACCGCGCCTCCCTGGCGGCCGTGACCATGGCGCGGATATTTTCGGGCCTGGCTTCCAGGGGAATTTCACAGCCCGGGGAAAGGATATAGCCTCCTCGCCCGGCGAAAGCGGCAAGGAGACTTTCGGCCTCGGCCCGGATCTCCTCTGCCCCGGACGCCAGGAAGGAGAGGGATTTGATGTTGCCGTCAAGGCAGGTCCCGGGGAGCGCTGCCAGGGCGGTTTCGGGGGCGATGTAGTAATCGAAGTTGGCGATCTCGACGCCGGCCTCGGGGAAAAAGGGCAAAATAGGCCCTGCCGGCCCGGCGATGTGCAGCCAGTTGGCCGTCGCGCCGTTTTCCCTGAAGGAGGAAAAGATTTTTTTCAGGCGGGGCAGCGCGAATTCACGAAAAAAACCACCGGGAACGACGGCCGGCGAGGCGGCAGGATCGAAGACGATCGGCAGATGCGCACCGGCCCGGATCTGGGATGCGCCGAAACGGATGGCGACTTCGGTCGTGAAATCCAGAAGCCGGCCGAAGCGTTCCGGCTCGTCAATGGCGAGGTAGAGGGCCGTCTCCATCCCGAGCAGTTGAGCGGCGAGAGTCAGGGGGCCCGTCACGCACCCGGCGATGAGGACCTCGTTTTGCAGCTCCCGGCGCAGGATCCGCATGGCCTTGAGCAATTCCGGCATCCGGCCCGCCCTTTCCGGATCGGGCAGGCTCAGCCGGCTGAAATCGTCTGTCCGGGCCAGGGCATAGGTCTCGATCGTCGCGTATTGATTTCGGCGATACCTCAGCACCGACCCCAGGGCTTCGGTCTCCACGTTCACATCCATCAGGGCGAAGACCGCATCATGGCCGTAGCTTTCCAGGGCTTTGAGCTGACAGCGCGCCAGCAGTTCGCCGTCCCGGAGATAGGCTTCCAGCGGAACGCCTGCGGCGATCGCGGCATGGCCGAACACCTGGGGAATCACGGGCACCTCGACGGGCGGCGCAAAAGCGACCGCCGCTTTGATCCGCTCCAAGCCGTTCATGGAAGGCCTCCCGAGAGGCCATCGAGATAGCCGACGCCGTCGAATGCCGATTCGGCCACATAATCGACGTTCAAATGGGCCGGTATCGCCTGCTTCAATGCCGCCCCTCCCGCCAGCACCTTGACCTCTCCCAGACCCCGGCGCCGGAGGGTGTCCCGCACCTGCTTGACGAGGGGAATGATCGTCGTGATCAACCCGCTGACGCCAACCGCTAGAGGCGTCTCCTTGACCGCGGCGTCGGCCAGCGTCCCGAGAGAACAATCTTTCCCGCAGTCCACCACACGATATCCCTTGGCGGTGAGCACCATCTTCAGGATGTTCTTTCCCAGGTCGTGAACGTCCCCCTCCAGGGCGGCGATGACCACCGTCCCCTTCGTTCCCGCCGGCGCCGAGCCGGGCGGATAGAGAACCTTCATGACCTCCATGACGGCCCTTCCCACGAGCATGATTTCCAGGAGGTTGAACTGCTCCAGCGTGCATTTCGCATCCAGACGGTTCATCGCCGCCTCCACGCCGTCGAGAACGATCTTTTCGGCCCGGACCCCCGCACCCCGCAGGGCTTCGGCGTGGGCGACGGAACCGGCGCAATCGCCTTCCAGCAGACCATGGATCAGGGATTGGATGTCCGCTTCGTGCATGAACGCTCCTCATTTTCTTTTTGAATGCGATAGTTTCTATCACATAATGGGCGGATATTCAAATCCGGGAAAGGCGACGCCGAGCCTCTCGGCAAGGACGCCGATAGCAAAAGGGGAGACGGCTCCTGGCCGGCCCCTCCTTCCGCAGCAGGTCATCGATGAAATGGCATCTTAAATTAGTGACTTAAAAAATGCACTTGACATTTGGAAGTCGGTCTATCAGTCTATTTCCGTATCCTCACGCTCTCGCACTCACGTATCCTCCTGTTCCCGCACCCAGGTATTCGCCAATTCACGCACCCGTTTCCACATTCTTTCTAGAAAAGGCCCCCTCGCCGCGGACGGCAATCGACGCCGTCGCCAACGATGCCCGGCAGGAAACCAGCTTCGGGGAATTCCCCCCGAAGACTACTCATAAAAGGAGGAAAGAAAAATGCAAGGCTTGAAACTTCGCAACTGTTTTACAGCGTTTCTGGTGTTGACTTTCCTGTTTTTTCCGCTGCCCCTCGTGTCTGCGGACAGCCTGGAGTTTAACCCGAACCTCTACACCGTGCAGACCTTGACGGCCGCTGCCACCAACGAAACCATCACCTACCGCGCCTATGAAGGCATCGTCTATGTAGCCAATCCCGTGGACGTCAATTATCAGAAGCTGAACTTCTACGTTCCGGAAGCATACTACGAGGGAGGCTCCATCGGTCGCTACAACGCCCGTACAGCCCCCATCTTCATGCCGAACGGGGTCGGCGGTTACATGCCGGGCGCCCCCAAGATCCCCGGCGTAAGCGGGACCCCCAGCCGATTTAATGCTCCGGCCATGGCTCTGTCCAAAGGCTATGTCGTGGCGGCGCCGGCGGTGCGCGGGCGGACTCAATCCTACGGCAAAGCGCCCGCCTTGATCGTGGACCTGAAGGCGGCTGTCCGCTACCTGCGCCATAACGACAGGATCATGCCCGGCGATGCCGAGAAGATCGTATCCAACGGCACCAGCGCCGGCGGCGCTCTCTCGTCGCTGATCGGCGCCACCGGAAACAACAAGGACTATGAGCCTTATCTGAGGGAAATCGGCGCGGCCAAGGGGCACGACGATATCTTTGCCGCCTCCTGCTACTGCCCCATCACGAATCTGGACAACTCGGACAAGGCCTACGAGTGGCTGTTCAACGGTATCTGGGCTTACACCTTCCTGGGCGGCGGCATTATGAATGCCGTTCAGATTCAGACCTCCGACGAACTGAAGGCGCTGTTCCCGGCCTACCTGAATGGTCTGCGGCTCAAGGCTTCCGTGGCGCCCAAGAATGACCATATGAAGGGCCAGGGTCATCTAAAGAAGGGAGCGGCATTACGATTGGACGCCGCCGGCGAGGGGTCCTTTAAAGAGTACGTCAAGTCTTTCGCGATGGCCTCGGCGCAAAAAGCCTTGGATGCCGGTGCGATCAATCCCTCCGATCCGCAACTGACCTGGATCACCTTCGCAGGCGGAACCGTCACCGACCTCGACCTGGCCGGATATTCCGCATACGACACCAATCCCGCAAAATACGGCAAAAGAATGAAGCCCGCCAACCCCGCCTTTGACGGTTTTGATGCCATGAGTTGGGAGAACAGCGAGTTCGGCACGGCGACGATTCCCAATCAGCATTTTACCCAGTACAGCTATGAACACAGTACGGTGGGCGGCTCGCTGGCCGACGCAAAGATCGTGAAGATGCTCAACCCGATGAACTACATCGGCACCAGCGGGACCATGACCGCCAAGTACTGGCGGATTCGCCACGGCGCCGTCGACAAAGATACCGCGCTGCCCATCCCCGTCATGCTGGCCACAAAGCTACAGAACAGCGGGTCGAAGGTTGACTTCGCGATTCCTTGGGGCCAAGGGCACGGCGGAGATTACGACCTGGAGGAACTCTTTGCCTGGATGGACGAGGTTTGCGCTCCCCGCCCCGGTGGTCATCACGATTGATCGAGAAACAGCCCCGCCGCCGATGCCCTCCGGGACGAAGCTTATTGAGCGCAAGAGGGTCTCTCCAGGAGGGTAACGGCAGAGACTCAGACTAAAAAAGTGAAGCCCCCGGCGCAAACCGGGGGCTTTTCGCTTACAGGAAGAAGGCATGTCGATCCCGGCATGAGGCCCATTATTTGGCCGGCCCGCTTGACGACCGGGCCGTGTCGGCGCCGTCGCCGGCTCGGCGTCATTTCATTTTACGGACATCTGTGTTAAGGATGCAACATCCAATCCGAAGCGGGATGCGCGCTGCGTCCCGCCTGCTGGACCACCACGGGAGGTGTTGCATGCGTTCCTTTAGTCCCCTGTCGAGGCTGATTGTCGCCGCCCTGTTTATTGTCCTGCTCTTCCCTGCCCTTGCGGCCGGGCAAGACAGAGCTTCCCGGCGCGGCGTGCCTGTTCAGGCAGCGCCGGACCGGGAAACGGGCAGACCAGGGGGCGTCGCCCCGTCCCTGGCCGGACCGCCGCTGCCCAGCGGAATCCGGGCGGCGAATCTTACGGCCTCGGGGGAGAAGGCCTACGAGGCCGGCGACTACCGGGAGGCCCTTTCCTTTTATGAAAAGGCGTTTCTGCTTTGCCAAGACGCAAAGGACGAAAAATGCAGCGCCCAGAGCCTCTTTCAGATGGGAACCGCCTATGAAAAACTCGGCGACCTGGAGAACTCCTTCGCCCATTTCGAGCAATCCCTGGTTTTTGCCAGAAAGCTACAGGACAAGAAACTGACGGCGGACAACCTGCTTTTCCTAGGGCTCCACTTTTACGCCAACACCGGCCGGTATGAAAAGGCCCTGGAGAAATCCTTCTTTTGCCTCAATGAAGCGATGGAAACCTATATGGCGCTCAACGACCGCAATCTCGCCGCGGTCACCATGTTCCACCTGGGCAATGCCATGTCCGGCCTCGGCAAATACGAAGATGCGGCCTTTTTGCACAAGACGGCCCTGAAGATCGCCGTCGAACGCAAGGACAGCTACGGGGCGGTCCCCAACCTCACCTACCTCG
>JAKAFS010000114.1 GCA_021817825.1 Deltaproteobacteria bacterium
GCGCCGCCTCCATCTGCCCCTTCGGTATCCCCTGAATCCCTGCCTGGACAATCTGGGACATGTAAGCGGACGTGAAGATCGTCAGCGCCGCGATAACCGTCCAGCTCTCCGGCGTCTTGTAGCCCAGAAAGGCGGGCAGCAAAAAATACATCCAGAAGATGACCATCAAAAGGGGAACGGAGCGGACGGCATTCACCACGGCCAGGGTCGGATAGCGGATCAGCCGGTTCCGGGAGACGCACAGAAGGCCCAGAATCAGCCCCCCGATAAAAGAGAGGATCAGCGAGACAAAGGCCAGGTAGAGGGTCAACGCCACCCCCCCGAGCGGACCGCTGGGATAGCGTCCGATCATGAAGTGGGTGAAGTTGTTGGCAATGACGGTAAAGTCGAGTCCCATGGCTACCTCGCCCCGATCGGATTGAGCACCTTCCTGTCGTAGAGGGTGACGAGTCCCGTGATGGCCAGCGACAGGACCATGTAGATCAACGTCGCGGCGGTGAAGGCCTCGAATCCCTTGAAGGTGTAGCTTTCGACCTGGCGGGCCTGATAGGTGATCTCGGCGACGCCGATGGTCATGGCCAGCGACGAGTTCTTGGCCAGGTTCAGGAATTGGTTGATCAGCGGCGGGATCGTGATCCGCACCGCCTGGGGCAGGATGATGTAGAGCATGGCCCGGATATAGGAGAATCCCGAGCTCCGGGCCGCCTCCATCTGCTCCTTGGGGATCGAGCGGACCCCGGAGCGGATATCCTCGGCGATGAAGGCCGAGGTGTAGATGGTGAGTCCGATCACCGCGGCGGCAAACTCGAAGCTCAGGGAGTTCAGCCAGTCGTTGATCGCCGTGGGCAGGATCTTGTAGGAGCCGAAGTACCAGAAGAAAAGCTGGACCAGAAGCGGCGTGTTCCGGAAGAATTCCAGATAGCCGTGGGCGAACCAGCGAATCGGCCGGACATGGCTCATCCGCATGACCGCGATGATGAGGCCGAGCAAAAAGGAAAGGGCGATCGACACCAGGGAAAGCTCAAGCGTGATCTTGACCCCGGAGACGAGCCACTCGAAGTATTTCCCCGATGTGACGATCGCCCAATCGAAATGGTAATTAAACACGAATCGGAAACTCCCCCGCTACTTGCCGGCCGTGATCTTGAAAGTCCGCTGCAAAACGATGCCGGACTTGCCCTTGGGACCGAACCAGTCGTCGAAGATCCGCTTCGCCTCGCCGCTCTTTTCCATCTCCAGAAGCGTGGCGTTGACGAAATCGACGAGGGCCTTGTCGCCCTTCCGCATCCCGAGACCGTAGGGCTCGTCGGAAATCCGGATGTCCGCCGGGATCTCGTACTTTTCCTTGTCCGGCGCCTTGGCCAGGATGTTGGCCAGGATCGATTCGTCGGTCGTCACGGCCGCCACCTTCCCCTGCTGGAGGGCCAAAAAGGCCTGGGGATAATCGTCGAAAGAGAGGATCGTCGCCGTCGGCAGCGCCTTTTTCGCATTCTGCTCCGAGGTCGATCCCTTGGCCGTGCCGATCCTTTTTCCTTCCAGATCGGCCAGCTTCTTCACGGCGCCCTTGGGGGCGATGAACTTCTGGCCGGTGAAGAAGTAGGTGTAGCTGAAGTCGATCTGCTGGGCCCGTTCCGGAGTGATCGTCATCGTCGCCGCGATGAGGTCGATGTTGCCGGAAACGAGCTGGGGCATGCGGGTGGCCGAGGTCACGGGCCTCAGTTCCAGCTTGACGCCCAGCTTCTTGGCGATGGCCTTGCAGAAATCCACGTCATAGCCGACGATCTCCCGCGTCTTCTCGTCGATATACCCGAACCCCGGCGTCGAGTCCTTCACCCCGGCCACGAGGACCCCCTTCTTCTTGGCATCGGCCAGGGTGTCGGCCAGTGCAGCGCTGCCCAGACAGCCGACCAATGCCACCGCCATCAATGCTACTAAAATCTTCTTCATCCCTCGTCCCTCCATGAATGGTTGAAAATAGGCAAACAGTATCTACTTATAGACCGCTTGGCCACGAAATTCCGGTACAAGCGCGTCCCACTTGAGAAGACGGCCGCGCAAAAAGTCCGCAGGCAAGGCGCGCAAGGCCTGAGGAGTGAGGCGTACTTTTAGCGTACGCCGCAACGATGCAGGATGAAGCGCAACGCCGCATCCGGACTTTTTCCGCGGCCGGATGCCCCTCAGTGCATGGGCGACAGGATCTCCTTCAGGAACAGCTTCGCCCGGTCATGCTGCGGATGGGTGAAAAATTCTTCCGGCGTGGCCTCTTCGAGGATCACCCCGTAGTCCATGAAGACCACCCGGTCGGCCACCTCGCGGGCAAACCCCATCTCGTGGGTCACCACGACCAGCGTCATCCCCGTATGGGCCAGCCCCTGCATGACGAGCAGCACCTCGCCGATCATTTCGGGATCGAGGGCCGAGGTCGGTTCGTCGAAGAGCATGATCTTGGGTTTCATGGCCAGCGAGCGGGCGATGGCGACCCGCTGCTGTTGTCCGCCCGAAAGCTGGGCGGGAAAGGCGTCGCGCTTGTCGGCCAGACCGACCCGTTCGAGCAGGGCCTCGGCCTGGGCCTCGGCCGCCTTTTTCTCGATCTTTCTGATCTTGATGGGGGCCAGGGTGATATTCTTGAGGACCGAAAGGTGGGGATAGAGATTGAACTGCTGAAAGACGAACCCGATTTCGGCGCGCAGCCGGTTGATGTCCGTTTTGGAGTCCGAAAGATCCTGGCCGTCGACGACGAGCGTCCCCTGGTCGATGGGCTCCAGACGGTTGATCGTCCGGATCAGGGTCGATTTCCCGGACCCGGAGGGGCCGCAGACGACCAACACCTCGCCCTGTTTGACGTGCAGCCGAATGTCGTTGAGGACATGCAGCTTCTTGAACCACTTGTGAACCCCTGCAAACCGGATCATGAGCCACTCCCTGGGTCGCCCTGCGAATCCTTCCTGCTCGGCCTGCCGGCGTTTTCGACGGCTCGGCTGGTATTTGTATAACTTAATTTTCGGCATTAATCAATAACTGACTGAAATTTCTCCTTCTTCAAAGCGCTTGAAAGTTGCGCTCCTTTCCTGCTAAGAAAAAAAGAACGCCGCAGCGGCAGAACCTCCTTTCGGTTCGGCAGCAAAAGACGATCCCCTTGGCCTTTGGGTGGGAACACCAGGGACCCCTTCTATTTCCGGAATGCGGAGAGCCAGATGAGCGATGCGATCTACAGGAAATTGGCCACCGTCCTCGATACCCTCCCCAACGGCTTCCCGGCGGCGGAAAGCGGCGTAGAGATCAAGCTCCTCAAAAAGATCTTCCCCCCCGAGGACGCCGAGCTTTTCTGCGACCTGAGACTTTCCTTTGAAACCGTCGAAGCGATCGCCGAACGGACGGGCCGCCCTCTGGCAGGGCTGAAGTGGCATCTGATCCGCATGGCCCGGTCGGGGCAGATCTTTACGGTCAAGCTGGGCCGGGATCGCTACTTCAAGATGCTCCCCTGGGTCTTCGGGATCTACGAACTCCAGTGCGCGACCATGGACCGGGAGTTTGCCGAGTTGCATGCCGAGTACGAGCCGATCTACGGCCGGCAGTTCTTTACCCAGATGCCCCAACTCATGCAGACCCTACCCGTCGAAGGGGAAATCCCGGAGCAGGAAACGGCGCTGCCCTATGAAAAGCTCTCCACCCTTATCGAACAGAGCCAGTCTTTCCTCCTGAACGACTGCGTCTGCAAAAAGGAACAGGCCCTGCTGAACCATCCCTGCGACCGGCCCCTCCAGGTGTGCCTCACGATCGCCCCGCTCCCGGGGATCTTCGACAACTCCCCCCAGGGCAAGGTCATCTCCCGGACGGAAGCCTACGAGCTTTTGAAAATGACGGAAGAAGCGGGGCTCGTCCACCTGACCAGCAACGTCCGGAACGGCGCCTTCTACATCTGCAACTGCTGCAAATGCTGCTGCGGGGTCCTGAGCGCCATCAACAAACTGGGCATCCCGGCCGCCCAGGCGGTCAACTCCCATTACTTTGCCCGGATCGATCCTGAAAAATGCAGCGGCTGCGGACTCTGCGTCGACGAACGTTGCCAGGTGGCCGCCATCGAGGCGGAAGGGGACACCTACCGGATCGTCGAGGAACGGTGCATCGGCTGCGGTCTCTGCGCCACCACCTGCCCTTCCCAAGCCGTCGGGCTGATCCACAAGGACAGGTCAGCGGTCGCCACGCCTCCGCTGACCGAGGAGGCCTGGTTCGCAGAGCGGGGGCGGAACCGGGGAGTGGATTTTTCGGCCTTTAAGTGAACGACTTCGCCTGAAAAGGCGGTCGCAAAAACAGACCGTCCCACCACCGACCGGACGACCCTATCGGGAGGCAAGACGCGCAAAAGGGAACTGAAGACGCAGACAGGGAGGACGCATGCTGAAGATTGACTGTCCCGAGTGCAAGAAGAGCTTCATCTGGACCGACGACATGCCCTTCAAAGGCGACTGCCCGAACCCGGACTGCGAAGGTCGCTACGACATCCATCGGTCGCTGAAACAAAGCGCGCGGAAGCGGACTTCCAACAGGGAAAAGATCTGCCTCTGCCCCGCCTGCGGCGGGGAAGTTGCCTCCCGCTGGGCCCTCTGCAAACACTGCGGAAGTCTCGTGGCCGGCGCCCGCAGCTTCCGCAGGCGCGACCTCCTGCTGGCCGTCGTTCTTCTGCTGCTTGCCTTATCCTCCTTCATCCGCTATATGGGGAAGCCTTAACATTCATTCTTCAGGAGATTAGCCCATGCCTTTTTGCACACTCGCCGAACTTCCGGAACGGGAGCTGGTTCCGGGATTCAAGGCCCGGTTCGTCCATGCCGACCGGATGACCTGCTCCTACTGGAACATCGCCGCCGGCGCGGAGCTCCCGGAACACGCCCACCCGCACGAACAGGTGACGAACATCCTCTACGGACGCTTCGAGATCACCGTCGACGGTGAAACCCGGGTGATCGAGCCGGGCGACGTCGTCGTGATCCCCTCGGGGGCAAAACACCGGGGACGGGCCCTTGCCGAGAGCTTTATCCTCGACGTCTTTGCCCCGGTCCGCGAGGATTACCGGTAGAGGGCCTCGGCCAAAAGGGCCTTGAGAAAGGCCACCCCTTGCACCAACTGGGCCGTGGCGATGTGCTCCTGGGGCGAATGGGCGTCTTCGATGCCGATCCCGAGGGCCACGCAGGGCAGGCCGCGGCTGTTGAAGACATTGGCGTCGAAGCCGCCGCCGGAGACGCAGAGTTGCGAGGCAATGCCCAACGCCGATGCCGCCTGGAGGGCGTTGATCACGACCGGATGGGTTTCGGCAATCCTGAAGGCCTCGAAAGGCACTTCCCGTTTGACCGTCACGCTGGCGCCGGCTGCGGCCGCCTCTTCCTCGAAGGCGGCCACGATCGCCTGCACCTCCCGCTCCAGCCGTTCCCGGTCGGTGCTCCGCACCTCGATCGCCGCCTCGGCATGGTCGGGAACGATGTTCCGCGCCTTTCCCCCGCCGATGACGCCCACGTTCGCAGTCGTACGGGCATCGAGGCGGCCGATCTTCAACCGGGCAATGGCCCGGGCGGCAACAGCGATGGCGTTGATCCCCGCCTCGGGACAGACCCCCGCATGGGCGGCCTTGCCCGCGATCGTAAAATCGAGGTCCACCTTGGAAGGCGACTGGTTGACGATATGGCCCACCGGCCCGTCGCCGTCGAGGACATAGCCGAAGGCGGCCGTCAGCTTCTCCTGCATGTAACTGACGCCGAAAAGCCCCACCTCTTCCTGGACGGTAAAGACGATTTCGAGAGCGGGGTGCGGGATGCCGCCGGCCTGAAGTTCCGCCAAGAGCGCCATGAGCATGGCGACTCCCGCCTTGTCGTCGGCCCCGAGGACCGTCCGGCCGTTGCTGTAAATGACGCCGTCGCGCAGGACCGGGGTCATCCCTTCCGTGGGGCCGACGGTATCCATGTGGGCGGCCAAAAGAACGACCGGGCCCGGGGCGTTGCCCGGCACGCGAACCAGGATATTGCCCACATCGCTTCCGCTCCGGGGCGCCGAATCGTCCACCAGGGGCTCAAGCCCCAATTCCCGCAGCTGCCGGAGCAGAACCTCCGCCACCGGCAACTCGTGCCGGGAGGGACTGTTGATGGCCGCCAGGGCCATAAACTCTTGCACCACATCGATCTTCATGGGGTCACCTTATTTTGAACACTCTGCAAGGACGCCGGCCGCCCTTTTCCGTATCTCGAAACCGGTTCGAGCATACAAAACTTCCGGCCAAATATCGACCCGTTTTTGAAATCATTTACGCTTTATCGTTGCAACAAATATTAGACAGATGGGCATTCGCAATATAGAATAGTCTCCCAAACCGTACAGGCTCGGCAATTAGAAAGGATGAACCGACCATGGATTTCGAAACACTGCTCATCAACCGGCGTTCCGTCCGGAACTATCGCGACAAAGAGGTTCCCCTCCCGCTGATCGAAACGATTCTGGAAGACACCTGTCTGGCGCCGACGGCAGGCAACCGCCAGCCCTGCCGGTTTGTCGTCATCCGGGACCGGGCGCTGATCAAGCGGCTCTCCGACGACAGCAAACGCAGCCTGCGCGACGACCTCACCCGCACCCCCGATATACCGGCCAAGCGCCATGAAGAAAGGCTGAACAACGAGGCCTTCAACGTCTTTTATAACGCCCCCTGCCTGATCTATATCATCGGCCCCGACGATCTTCCCTCCCTGAACGTGGATTGCGGCCTCACCGCCGCCTATCTGATGTTTTCGGCCACGGCACGGGGCTTGGCCACCTGCTGGATCGGCCTGGGCGCCTATGTCCGCGATCGCCGGCTGCTCGATGAAATCGGCGTTCCCGAGGGCCAGCGGATCGTGGCCCCCATTATCCTGGGCTATCCCGAGGCCATCCCGACCGCCGCGGAACGGCATCCGCCGGCCATCGTCAAGGCCCTCTGAGCCGGCGGGCAATCCAAGCCGGGCCGGCGTTCGCCTGGGAAATGGCGCACCCTGCACCTGCGCACAACAACACCCATGACGGGAGGAGGTCAACCAATGGCAAAGCAGATTCTGGTCCTTTTAGGCAGTCCGAGAAAAAACGGCAACAGCGCCATCCTGGCAAAACAGATCGCCAAAGGGGCGAAGGCGGGAAAAGCGAAGGTGGAAACCGTCTTTCTACAGGAAAAAGACATCGCCCCCTGTAGAGGGTGCATGCACTGCCAGAAAAAAGGGAGCAAAGGCTGCGCCATTAAGGACGACATGCAGGAGATTTACGGGAAGCTCATCGCCGCCGACTGCGGGTTGATCGCGATCCCCGGCTCCTAGTTCACCATGTCTTGGCAGA